>SKVI01000401.1 GCA_007129525.1 Gemmatimonadota bacterium
CCGACGACCCGAAGTTGGTGGGAGCCCCCACGGGCTTCCGGATCACCGTCCGCGAAGTGACGCCCTCGGCGGGGGCCGGGTTCGTGGTGGCCAAGACGGGCGACGTGATGACCATGCCGGGCCTTCCCCTGCGGCCTGCCGCCGAAGAGATGCGGGTGAAGGGCGACGGCACCATCGTCGGCCTGGCCTGACCGGGCTCGGGGTCCGCAGGCGGAGTGAACGTCCCCCTTTCCCGGAGAGGTCCCGTTGCGACGAATCAGCCTGGTCTGGCTCCTGGTCTTCGCCCTGGTCTGGATCGTCCTGGCGGCTCCCCGTTACGACGCCTGGGTGGCCGGAGGGATCGCGGTCCTGACGGGGGTCATCCTCCACACCGGACTGGGCGGACGGCAGGGGGCCCGGATCACCCTTCGCGGACTGATGGGGTTCGTGCCCTTCTTCCTGAACCAGTCCGTGCGCGGGGGGCTCGACGTGGCCTTCAGAGCCCTTCACCCGACCCGGCCCCTGGATCCGACCTTCACTCCCTACCGGACCGGTCTCCCGGAGGGCCCCTCCCGGATCTTCTTCGTGAACTGCATCTCGCTGCTTCCGGGCACCTTCAGCGCCCAGTTCCACGACCGGGACCTCCGGGTCCACCTCCTCACCGACGACGCCGAGGGCGCGCGAAAGCTGGAGACGCTGGAGCGGAAGGTGGCGGGGCTGTTCGGGGTGCGACTCGAAGTGCCTGAGGGAGGCACGCCGGCAGACTCCGACTCCTCCGCCACCCGGAACGAGCGCCATGGATGACTTCCTCCTGGTGGTGGCCGCCTTCCTCATTCTGAACGTGGGGGCCGGTCTGATCCGGGTGGCCCGCGGGCCCTCACCGGCAGACCGGATGCTGGCGGCCCAGCTCTTCGGAACCACCGGCGTGGCCATCCTGCTGGTGCTGGCCCAGGCCACCCACACCCCTGCACTCCGGGACGTGGCGCTGGTCTTCGCACTCCTGGCCGTGGTGGTCTCAGTGGCCTTCGTGAAACGGGGCTGGGTCCGGACCGCCACCTCCATGGAGGAAGAGAACGGAGGAGGTGAGGAGCGATGACGGCGAGCCTCCCGGAGCTGGTTACCGGCGCGCTGGTCCTGGCCGGCGCCTTCTTCTTTCTGGCCGGCACGGCGGGACTGCTGCGATTCCCCGACGTGTACTGCCGGCTGCACGCCCTCACCAAGGCCGACAATCTGGGGCTGGGTCTCATCTCCCTGGGGCTGGCGCTGCAGGCTCCCAACTGGACCAGCCGGGTCCAGATCCTGCTCATCTGGCTGCTGGCCCTGGCCGCCGCCGCCACGATCTGCCACCTCCTGGCCCGCAGCTCGCTGCGGGAGGGCGTACCGGCCGTGGGCGTCGACACGGAGGTGAACCCGTGAGCTGGGCACACTGGCTCCTGGACTCGGCCATGGTCATCCTGCTCCTGGGGCTGGCCATACGACTGCTTACGACCCGCGATCTCTTCGAGGCCACCGTCCTCTTCGTGGCCTACGGTCTCACCCTGGCCCTGGCCTGGGTCCGGGTGGGGGCACCGGACCTGGCCCTGGCCGAAGCCGCTCTGGGGGCCGGCGTTACCGGCGCCCTCTTCCTGAACGCGTACAAGCGACTGGCTCGCAGGGTCGGATGGGGAGAACAGGATCCGGGAGCGTCGTCATGACCGATGACACCGCGACAGACAAGGCCCCCGAAGGTGAAGCCTCCGTCCTGAATCGCCTCGCGCCGGACCCGCTGCTGTACGACGACGGAGGCCGGGACGGTCCGGGGTGGCTGAGGGCCCTCCTGGCCCTGACGGTGACGGGTGGGGCGGCCGTGGTCGCCTATCTCCTCCTCACCGCGCCGGCCCGGGCGCCCCTTCTCCCCACCCTGGTGGCCGAGCACCTGGACCAGAGCGGCGTTTCGAACCCCGTCACCGCCGTCCTCCTGAACTTTCGCAGCTACGATACCCTCCTGGAGATCGGCGTTCTCCTGGTGGCCATGGTGGCGGTCTGGTCCATGGACCGGGGCACCCGGGAGCTGGCACGGGAGGAGGATGTCACCGACCCGGTGCTGGAGGCCCTCGCCAGGCTGGTGGTGCCGCTGGCCGGGGTCACGGCGGTCTACCTCACCTGGGCCGGCTCGCACAGCACCGGAGGGGCCTTTCAGGCCGGCGCCCTGTTGGCCGGCGCAGGAGTCCTGCTGGCCGCCGCCGGCTTTCTGCGACCGCCTACCGCCGCCTGGGGGCCGGTGCGGGCGCTGGCGGCCATGGGCGTCTACGTTTTCGTGGGCGTGGGTCTGGGCGTGATCCCGTGGACGGGGCACCTCCTGGCCTACCCCGAGGGGTGGGCGTACCCCCTGATCCTGGGCGTGGAGGCCGTGCTCACGGTCTCCATCGCCGTGGTCCTGGTGGAGCTCTTCGTTGACGTGCCCGCGGTGCCGGACCCCGATCCCGAGCTGGAGCGCCTGGATCCCACGGGCGACCCACTGGGCCGCCTCCTGGATCCCCGGGGCGGGCTGACGGAAGACGACGAGGGAGGTGCCCGGTGACGCCGCTGGCCCTCTACACCGCCGCCGGAGTGGGGCTTTTCGCCGCAGGCCTCTGGGGAGTGGTGGCCCGGGCCCATCTCTTCTGGAAGGTTCTGGGGGTCAACATCATGGGAGGGGGCATCTTTCTGATTCTGCTCGCCGCCCCTCCCCGCCTGGATCCCCTGCACGCCGATCCGGTGCCCCAGGCCATGGTCCTCACGGGCATCGTGGTGGCGGTGGCGGC
>SKVI01000038.1 GCA_007129525.1 Gemmatimonadota bacterium
GCTTCATGAGCTCCTTCTGCATCCGCTCCGGCTCGTCCTTGTACTTGGTCTGGATCTCCTTCAGCAGGGGCTGCACCGCCAGGTTGCGGAGCTGCGCCCGCATGGCCTTGTGGTTCAGCGGAAAGAGGAGAATCCGCATGGAGACGCCGAAGATGATGAGCACCCACCCGTAGCCCACCCCAAAGAACTCGTGGAGGAAGACCAGGACCCAGGTGATGACCCCCACGAAGGGGCGCAGAATGGGGCGGATGAAGCCCCAGCCCACCGGATTCACCTCCTGGAAATCGTGCCCCAGGGCCGACAGGATCTGGAAGTCCTGTGGGCCGGCGAAGAGGCGGTAGTCGAAGGTGCCCCCCGACCCCAGCGACTGCGTCACAGCCACGTCGGCGGTGGCCCACTCCTCGAACTCTGCGGGCTCGACCACGATCCCGCCGAAGAACTCGGTGCCGCCGGGCTCCTGAGACCCCAGCGCACCCACCACGAAGTACCGGCTCTTCACCGCGGTCCAGTGGAAGGGTCCGTCCACCGTGGTCCGGGCCTCCACGTCATCCAGCGAACGGTTGTCCACCCCCTCCTGCAGGTGATTCACCACGTACTCCAGCTCCCGGGCCTCGGCGCCGAGGTCGGCCTCGTTGAAGGCCACACCCCGTCCCAGGTCGGTGAGCAGGAGAGCCCGGCTCACTCCCTGGACCTGCCCGTTTACCCGAACCAGGTACGCGTCCGGGTCGAAGTGATAGCTGACGCTGAAGGCAAAGGGCTCGGTGGGGTGTTGGTAGGTGAAGGTGAGGGTCTGCTCACCGCCACCTGCCTGCAGCTCCAGCCCCTCTGCAGGCTCTACCTGGAAGGTGGCCCGCCGCAGATCTACGGTGTCGCCCTCCACCACGAGCCGGGTGCCCAGGATCCCCACCTCCGGATCGGCCACGAGCTGCACCGGACCCGGCCGGGTGAAGGATCGGAAATCGGCCAGCTCCAGCGAGGTGACGCGAGCGCCCCGGTCGGAGAACGCGAAGCTGTATAGGGGTCCTTCCACCGTGATGGCCCGCTCCTCGGCGGTGGGCTCCGGTGCCAAGATCTCGTCCTCCACCGGGAGCTCCGGATCATCAGGATCGTCCGGGGGATCCAGCTCCGGAAGCTCCGGGTCCGCCGGCGGGTCGGCCGGGAGGTCAGCCGGGGGGACCTCCTCCTCCGGCTCGGGCTCCGCCACCACCTCCTCCGGCGTGGGCGCCTCGTCCGGCTCCTCCGGAGGCGGCGCCGGCGGAAAGAGAAGGTTGGTCCCCACCAGGACCAGGATCATGAGTACGATGGCCAGCACCAGCCTGGCCTCGGTGTTCATTCGCCCTTCCATGGACATCTATGCGCGGGCTTCCGGGGAATCAGGTGCCCCCTCGTCGCGAGGGGGTATGGTCAACTCCCGGGGAGCAACCCCGGGCACCGGGTCGTATCCCTTGCCTCCGAAGGGATGGCACCGGGCGAATCGTTTCACGAACAGCCATCCCCCCCGCAGGAGCCCGTGCGCCTCGATGGCCTGGAGGGCGTACGAAGAGCAGGTGGGGGTGAACCGGCAGGAGGGCGGGGTGAAGGGGGAGATCCCCTTCTGGTAGAACCGGATCAATCCGAGGGCGAGGCGTCGCAACACAAGCGCTCCGTGAGGCGAATCAATTCGGTTCTGAGTTCTTGGAAGGCCAGATCATACGCACCGGGACGAGCCCGGACCAGCACGTCCAACGATCGCTCCGCTGCCCTGAGGCGAGGGAGCACCTCGAGCCGACCCAGCTCCCTGAGCCTGCGCCGGAGGAGATTTCGGTCCACAACGCGGCGCCTGTGTTTGGGTACGATGGTCCCAAAGCGGGGACCGTCGGCGGGCGCCGGCGTCACGAACACGTCCAGTTCGCCGGCCCGATACCGTCGAGCCTGCCGAAGGATCCGGCGGATCTCGGTGCCCCGCCGAATACGGGCGCGCCGGGGCCATCGATACCCCGGGCCGCCCGGTGCCGGGGGCTCACCGGAATCGGCCGGACCCACTCGCGACCTACTTCCGTCCTGTCTTGACGGTGATCCGCTTCCGGCCCTTCTTTCGCCGCCGATTCAGGGTCCTGCGACCCCCCTTCGTCGACATGCGGGCGCGGAAACCGTGCTTGTTGCGGCGCTTGCGGTTGCTTGGCTTGTATGTGGGTCCCATGGTGATCCCTTCCGTCCAATGGCTCGCGAACAACCCCGATCTTGCGAGCGAGGCTGGTCTGAAGGTTAGCAGGGTAAGATACCCAGCCGAGGCGAACGGAGTCAACCGCCGGGCGTTGAGTGCACCTTCGCCGGTTTTTCGGGGACCCAGGGAGAAAGAGGGGCCGGTCTGGGGATTGCGGAGGGGTTTCGGGCGCCTCGACGCGGCATGAGCGACCGGACAGGGAGTTCGTCATCACGCCCTTGCCCGGAACTGGAGCCGGTACTCCTTTGCGAGATCCCTGAGTGACAGCGCGCCGGGTCACCGCCCGTCAGGTGAGTCGTGCGTCTCCGAGCGTCCGAGGCTTTCTCCCTCCACCGGATCCAGCGCGTCCATGGCGCGGAACATGAGGTTTCGAAGTTCTCCGTTGCGCGGGGCGTCGACGCTTCCGCTGAGGCGTGCCGCCGCCGTGTGCCACTGAGGGTCGATGCCCAGTTCGCGGTTGGTCTCCTCCAGCGTCCGGGACAACTCGTCCGCTGCCTTCCCCGCGTCCTCCGGCGCCCGGCTCACCCTCGTCCCCGCAAACCGCGACTCCACCTTCC
>SKVI01000057.1 GCA_007129525.1 Gemmatimonadota bacterium
GGTCTGCCCCCGCCGACCTGGAAGACGAGGCGGCGGAGGCGGGACGAGCGCTGGAGGACCGGCTTTCCGCGGTACTGACTGCCCCGGAGACTCAGGATCCCCAGGTGGTGCGGCCGGAAGGGGACCTGGAGGAAGCCATCGAGTCCCTCATTCTCCGGACCGACCGCCTGCGGGCTCTCACCTCGGGGCTCCGGGGGCTCCGCACCGAGGACCTCCGCATCCACGTGGGCGACGACGTGACCATCGAGGAAGGCGAGACGGTGGCAGGGTCGCTCCTGGTGCTGGACGGACACCTGACGGTGAACGGTGCGGTGGAAGGGGATGTGCTGCTCCTGGGCGGCGGCCTCACATTGGGCGACCAGGGACGCATCGGCGGTGACCTGCGCTGGATCGACGCGCTGATCGACGACGAGCGTCGGGACGCGGTGGCCGGCAGCATCGCCGAGATCCAGCCCGTTCCCGACCGTTCCGAGGCGGACCTCCGGGACGAGATTCGCCGGGAGGTCCGGGCCGCAGTGGAGGCCGAGACTCGTGCGCCTCCAAGGCCCACTCCGCCCCGGACCACGGGCCGTAGCGCCCTGCGAAACCTGGGGAGCGGGCTGGCCAACCTCTTTCAGACCCTGGTGACCTTCGGGATCCTCTTCGGAATCGGACTCGTCCTCCTGTACTTCGTGCCCCGGAACTTCGAGATCGTGGCCCGCACGGCCCGGCACGCCGCCGGCCGATCGGCGCTCGTGGGGCTGGCCACCTCGGTTCTCTCCTTTCCCATCTGGATCGCGGGAATCGTCCTTCTGGCCATCACCGTCATTGGAATCCCGGTCATGCTTCTCTGGCTGCCCCTGTTCCCGCTGGCCCTGGCCGTGGCAGCCACCGTCGGCTTCCTGGCGGTGGCTCGGATCCTGGGTCGCTGGATGTCCCATCGGTCCATTCAGGGCTTCGAGTCGCTGGACCCGTCGAGGCCCGCCATCCAGTTGGGGGCCGGGCTGGCCGTACTCCTGGCGGCCTTCGCCCTGGCGGCGGTCTTCCAGATGGGAGGCGCGTGGTTGTCCCTCTTCCACGGGCTCCTCACCTTCATCGGAGTCCTCCTGGTGGTGGTGACGGGGATGATCGGCCTGGGCGCCGTGATCCTCTCCCGAGGCGGGCGTGATCCGCTCTACGCCGGACCGGGGTGGAGCTGGGACGGCGGAGAGGACCCCTGGGGGCCCGACCCGGACCCCTTTGGTCCAGGACCCGCATCTCCTCCCGGCGGCGGTCCCGGCGAAGGTCCTCCCGGCGAAGGCACCCATGGTCCCGGCGAAGGCACCCGCCCTGACGCCCACGCGCCTACGGGCGGTCCGGAGCGACCCCGTGACCCGGGTCCCCGCCCGTCGCCGAAAGACACACCCCACGCGGAGCCGGAGTCCCATGAATCAGATCGCTGAGGGCGCCGGGTGGCGATTGCCCCTCGTGGGAGGCCTGGCCGTGGCCCTCCTCCTGCCGGCCTCGCCCGGTCCCCTGGAGGGGCAGACCTGGAGCGACTTCCAGGCCTCCCGCCAGCTTCAGGCCGAGGATCGCCTCACCGTCGACGTAAAGTACGGCGCCGGTAGGTTCGTGGTCACTCCCGGTCCCGCCGGCGCCCTGTACCAGGTTCGGGTTCGCTACGACGAGGAATCCTTCGAGCCGGTGCATCGGTACCGGGACGGGCACCTCGAGGTCTCGGTCTCGGGTGAGTCGGTCACCCGGCGCAGCCCCTTCCGGAGAGGTGGCGGGGAGGGCGAGATGGAGATCCGCCTGGGCCGAGAGGTGGCCACGGAGCTGAAGATGGAGCTGGGAGCGGTGCAGGCCGAGCTGGATCTCGGGGGAATTCCCCTGCAGAGCCTCAGCCTGGCCACCGGGGCCTCCGACACCCAGGTGCGGGTCTCCGAGCCCAATCCCATGACCCTGGACCGGGCCAGCTTCCAGGTGGGGGCCGCCGCGTTCAGGGCACGGGAGCTGGGACGACTCAACGCCCGGGAGGTCCGGGTGGACGCCGGCGTAGGTGACGTCCGGCTCTCCTTCGAGGACCTGCGGCAGGCCGACACCCGGGTGGCCGTCTCCATGGGCCTGGGAAGCGTGGAGATCCACGTCCCCTCCGATGCCGGAGTCCAGCTCACCCGAAGCACCTTCCTGACCTCGGTGAGCGCTCCCGGGCTGACCCGCCGGGGAGACGCGTACGAATCCGACAACTGGGGCACTGCCGACCGGCGGATCACGATCCACGTGGACGCCGCCCTGGGAAGCATCAACGTGCGCCGGATCGACGACGGCTGACGCCCGTCCATCATCGGCTGACGCCGGTGGGGTGGAATGAATCTTCCCCCGACGCCGTTCGTACTACATGTTGAAGGATGGGTTGCCGGTCCGAACCGCCCACGGGCGGTAGAACCGGTGCTCCAACTTGACCCGGACCCGCTACACCGCCAAGGAGGCTCCCATGCTCGGTACACTTCTCACCTTTTTCGCCGTGGGGCTCATCACCCTGGTGGTGGTAGGGATCGTCCTCTCGGTGGTCGGGAGCGTCTTCTCGCTGGCCTTCGGGCTGGCCGGCTTTCTGCTCTTCAAGGTAGCGCCCGTCGTCCTGCTGGGCTGGCTGGTCCTGAAGCTGATGGACCGCCGCCGGAGCCGAGGAGAGCTCACCGCCAACGATCGGGAGTGGCTCGAAAGCGGGCGCTGACCTGCCCGAACGGCCCCAATCAGGAAGCTTCGTCTCCGCCGTCCGTCAGCCGGATCA
>SKVI01000212.1 GCA_007129525.1 Gemmatimonadota bacterium
CGTGGAGGCCCTTTCGGTGGACGAGCGGGCCACCATGACCAACATGGCCGCCGAGGTGGGCGCCTTCACCGGCATCGTGGCCGCCGACGAGAAGTCCGTGGAGTACCTGGTGAGCGAGCGGGGCATGGACCGGGAGCGGGCCGAGGCCCTCTGCCGGGGAATGCAGTCCGACCCCGACGCCGAGTACGTGAAGGTCATCGAGGTGGACGCCTCGGGGATCCGGCCCATGGTGGCCCTCCCCGGCGATCCCGGCAACGGGCTCTACATTGACGAGCTGGCGGAGCGGCTCGCCGCCGAGGCACCGGCCGGGCTCGACGAGGAGGGTCGGGTTCGAATCGACATCGCCTACGCCGGCTCCTGTACGGCGGGCAAGAAGGAGGACATGGACATGTACGCCTCCGTCTTCCGGGAGGCCCGGGAAGAGCACGGTCACGGCGTGCATCCCGACGTGCGCTGCTACATCCAGTGCGGTTCCATCGAGGTCCGGGAGTACTGCCGGGAGAAGGGGTACCTGGACCTCTTCGAGGCGGTGGGGGCCGAGTTCATCGAGCCGGGGTGCGGCGCCTGCATCAACGCCGGCCCGGGGGTCACCGGCTCACCGGACGAGGTCTCCGTGTCGTCGCAGAACCGGAACTTCCCCGGCCGTTCGGGCCCGGGCCAGCTCTACCTGGCCTCGCCCTACTCGGTGGCGGCTTCGGCGGTGGCCGGCTACGTGACGGAATGGGACCCCGGGGTGCCCATCGAGCGCGCCGAACCTCGCCGGCCCGAGCCCACCGAGCCGTCGCCGGAGCCGGTAGGGGCCTGATCCGAGGGGGTCGATCCCCTCTACTGCGGACAGCCGCCGGCCGGTGCATCATCGGCGCCGGGGGGCACGCTTCCCCGGGGGTCGAGGCCCAACGCCTCGCGCCACGACTCGTCGCCGGGTCGGTTCAGCTCCCAGTACGCCAGGCGCTCGGTGGCCAGCAGCTCCGCTTCCTCGCCGGTGGAGGTGCTCCAGCCCAGGATCCGTCGGGGCGCGTCGCGCTCCACGTGGAAGACCCGCTCGTACTCTCCGGCCTGGAGTCGGAACCGGGTGACGGGCACCTCTTCCCCCTGGTGCGCATGGAGCCCCGCCTCCCGGGTGATCCGCGCCGGCACCGGATCCGTCCCCCGATGACCCGCCCGCAGACGCCAGAGCTCGGGGACCAGCCTCCCTTCCCAGTCCCCACCCCCGGCGAAGGGGCCGTCAAGCTCCCGGAGCTGCACCAGCAGGGCGTCCTCGTAGAGGAGAGGACCGTCGGCCTCCACCTCCCTGACCCTCTCTCCCTCGTGGGCGAAGTACGAGAGCCGAAGTGAGCGGTACCGGTCCGGTCCGGGCCACAGCAGGTGGCTGTACGCGCCGCACCACTCCTGCACCGCGTGCACGATGCGAACCGGAGAGAAGGGCTCGGGTCGGTAGCGGTCCACCGGGGCGAAGACGCTGGTCATGACCGAGTACGGATAGATCCCGGTGAGAAACTCCACGTTCTGATTCAGCTTCATGACGTTGATTCGATGCGGCTCCTCCGCATCGTCGTCCTTGATCCAGGTTCGCCGGTCATGGGGCTCGGTGACGTAGATGAGGGCCAGCTCCGCCTCCCGGGGCGCCCCGTAGCGACCCACCACCATCCGGTAGCCCGAGAGCTCGGCCTGCCCGTCTCCCCACCAGTCCCAGAACTCGCTGGAGGCCCACTCCTCCGGAGTCTCGCCCAGCGCGGTGAAACGCTCCAGGTCCGGGAAGAGGGCCCGGCCCTCCACCGCCGAGCCCTCGGGAGCGTCCGGGGGAAAGGGCGAACAGGATGCCAGCGTCACGACTCCCACGAACCCCACCAGGAGGCTGCTGACGCACCTGCACCATACCGGCCCGAAAACGGCTCCATTCCAATTCATCAGACCACTCCCTGGATCTGGGCCGGGGCGGGCCGCTGCCCGAACCCCCGGAGGCTTCAAAGATGAGGGCGCAGCAGGTGGACAGCGGCACCCCATACCGGCGCTGTCACCCACCCCGACTCCTCCCGGATCATACGGAACGCCTGGCCCCGGGGACAGGGCGCTCCGTCTCCTGACGAACGAGCTACTCGGCGGTGCCACGGCGGCCGGCAAACCTCCTCGCCAGGGCATATCCCACCCACGCCGCCGGGACCCACAGCAGGAGAGAGACCGCGACGTTGGCACCGGCCACGGCGCCTCGTCCGTCCTGCAGGAGGGTGAGCGTCTCGACGCTGAAGACCGAAAAGGTGGTGAGACCCCCGCAAAACCCGGCCATGACCAGGGGACGAAACGACCGCCAGGAGGCCCACTGCCTCCCGGACTGGATCAGAGCCGCGAAGCCTCCGATGACGAAGGACCCCGCAACGTTCACCACCAGCGTACCCCAGGGGAAGCCTGAGCCCGCCAACGCCAGGGCTCCCAGGCCCGCACCGTGGCGGAGGACCGCCCCCAGGGCACTTCCCACCGCGACGGCGAGGTAGATCCGGCGGGCGTCGTCGGCGCGATATGGAGCCATTTCAACTCAGCATCGCGAGGCCGGCCGCCGCGGCCAGGAGGCACAATCCGAAGGAGCCGACCACGTACCACACGGCCCGGACGCCTCGTCCGCCACGGGCCAGTTCCACCACCTGGAGGCTGAAGGACGACACCGTGGTATAGCTCCCCAGAACCCCGATGGCCAGGACAACCCACAGTCGGGAGCTCTCTCCCTCCAGAACGGCGGTGCCCGTCCAGCCCGCCA
>SKVI01000196.1 GCA_007129525.1 Gemmatimonadota bacterium
GCATCGACGTCACCATCCACCCGGATGACTCCGTCACGGTGGTGGACGACGGTCGGGGCATTCCGGTGGATATCCACCCCACGGAGAAGGTCCCCGGGGTGGAGCTGGCCATGACCGTTCTCCACGCCGGCGGAAAGTTCGACAAGTCGAACTACAAGGTATCAGGCGGACTGCACGGGGTGGGTGTCAGCGTCGTGAACGCCCTCTCTGAATGGCTCGAGGTGGAGGTGCGGCGAGACGGCCGCCTCTGGCACCAGCGCTACCACCGGGGCATCAAGCAGAAGGAGCTCGAGGAAATGGGCCCGGCCGACGGGACCGGGACCCGGGTCTTCTTCCGGCCCGACCGGGAGATCTTCACCGAGACCAGGTTCAACCTGGAGACCCTCTCGGCCCGGCTCCGGGAGATGGCCTTCCTGAACAAGGGACTCCGGATCTCCATCACGGATGAGCGGCTCGACGAGCCGGTGGAGGAGGTGTTCCAGTACGAGGGTGGACTGGCGGCCTTCGTCAACTACCTGAGGGGCAGCCGCCAGCCTCTCCATGAGCCCCCCCTCTACTTCGAGGCGGAGAAGCCCGAGGCCGAGATCGAGCTGGCCATGCAGTACGACGAGGGTTTTTCCGAGAACACCCACACCTTCGTGAACAACATCAACACCCACGAGGGGGGGACCCACGTCACGGGGCTCAAGGCCGCACTGACCCGGACCCTGAACGACTACGCCAAGAAGAACAACCTGCTCAAGAAGGCGGACCAGTCCCTCTCCGGAGACGATGTCCGGGAGGGGATGACCTGTGTGCTCTCGGTGCGGGTCATGGAGCCCCAGTTCGAGGGGCAGACCAAGACGAAGCTGGGGAACTCCGAGGTGCGGGGCGCGGTGGAAACCGCGGTGAACGAGCAGCTGGCGATCTGGCTCGACGAGAACCCGAAGGCGGCGAAGGCCATCATCGAGAAGTCGGTCCAGGCCGCCAGGGCCCGTGCGGCGGCCCGAAAGGCACGGGACCTGGCCCGAAAGAAGAACGCACTGGAAGGCGGCGTGCTCCCGGGCAAGCTGGCGGACTGTTCCCTGAACGATCCCTCCATGACCGAGATCTTCATCGTGGAGGGTGATTCGGCCGGCGGTTCGGCCAAGCAGGGGCGTGATCGATCATTCCAGGCGATTCTCCCCATCAAGGGAAAGATCCTGAACGTGGAGCGGGCCCGGATCGACAAGATCCTCTCCAACACCGAGGTCCGGGCCATGATTACGGCCATCGGGGCGGGGATCCGCGACGACTTTGACCTTTCCAACGCCCGCTACGGCAAGATCATCATCATGACGGACGCCGACGTGGATGGGGCCCATATCCGGACCCTGCTGCTCACGTTCTTCTTCCGTCAGATGCGCGAGCTGATCGAAGCCGGCTCGATCTACATCGCTCAGCCTCCCCTGTACCGGGTGGGGAAGGGGAAGGAGGAGCACTATGCCTACTCCGAGGACCAGCGGACCGAGATCGTCAAGCGGCTCACCAACGGGAAGGGCGAGGAGGCCCGGGGGCTGAACATCCAGCGTTACAAGGGGCTGGGTGAGATGAACCCGGACCAGCTCTGGAACACCACCATGGATCCCAACTCCCGGACCATCCTGCAGGTGACCATGGACAGCGCCGCCGAGGCCGACGCCATCTTCAGTCGTCTCATGGGCGACGACGTGGAGCCCCGACGGCAGTTCATCGAGAAGAACGCCCGCTACGTCCGTAACCTGGACGTCTGACGCGGTGACCAGGGACCGCCAGCCCCTCCACGGCGGTCCCCGGTCCTTCCGTCGGCTCCGCTACCTGCGGTACCGAACGTCCCCACCCACGATGGTCAGATCCACCTGGACCTCGGGGATCTCCTCTTCGTCAATGGTGAGGATGTCCCGATCCAGGACCACGATGTCGGCCAGCTTCCCTGGTGTCAGGCTTCCCAGCACATCGTCCTGGAAGGCCGCGTAGGCGCAGTTGATGGTGTAGCTTTCCAGCGCCTCCATCCGGTCCATGGCCTGCTCCGGGAAGAACCTCCACCCCTCGCGGGTCATGCGTGACACCGAGCTGTAGAAGGAGGCCACGGCCGAGATGGGCTCCACCGGCACGTCGGTCCCGTTGCAGATGACCGCGCCCGAGTCGATGAGGTCTCGCCAGACGTAGGCGCCGGTGCGAGCCCGCTCCTCACCCAGTCGTGGCTCCACCCAGGGACCGTCTGAGGTGCCGTGGACGCCCTGCATGGAGGCAATGACCCCCAGCTCGCCGAACCGGGGAATGTCGTCGGGGTGCAGGTGCTGGGCGTGTTCGATACGCCACCGGTGGTCGTCCACCACTTCGCCGTTTTCCGTCAGGACCTCCTCGTAGACGTCCAGCGTCTCCCGGTTGCCCCGGTCGCCGATGGCGTGGGTGTTGAGCTGGAAGCCGTGGGCGTGGGCGAGCTCGGCCAGTGCCCGGAGCTGGTCCGGCTCGGTTTGCGGAAGGCCGGTGGTCTCGGGATTGTCGGCGTAGGGCTCGAGGAGCCATGCGCCGTGGGTCCCGAGCGCCCCGTCGATGGCCCGCTTGATGGACCGTACCGTGAGGAAGTGATTTCCCACCCCGTCCAGAAAGTAGTCGGAGAGTGAGTCCTCCATGGAGGCCATGGACTCGCCCCTCACCATCACGTAGAGACGAACCGGGAGCTCCCCGGCCTCCGCCAGCTCCCTGAAGAGGTCGATGGTGCTGAAGTTGGAGCCGGCGTCGTGGAA
>SKVI01000065.1 GCA_007129525.1 Gemmatimonadota bacterium
CGGTGAAGATCTGGATCGACGCCGACGCCGCCCCCCGCGACGTGAAGGAGATCACCGGGCGCGCCGCAAAGCGCCTGAAGCTCCAGACCTTCCTGGTGGCGAACCAGCGCCTCTGGGTCCCGCCCGGGAACCCGTATCTGGAAGCGGTGCGGGTGGACGGCGGCCCCGACGTGGCCGATGAGTACATCGTGGAGCACGCCGAGCCCGGCGATCTGGCCATCACGGCAGACATCCCCCTGGCGGCCCTCCTCGTAGAGAAACAAGTCCTGGTGCTGGACCATCGGGGCGAAGAGTTCACCGAGGAGAACATCGGCGAGCGCCTCTCCATCCGGAACTTCATGGACGACCTCCGCTCAACCGGAGTGGAGACGGGTGGCCCGCCTCCCTACGGCGCCCGGGACAAACAGGCCTTCGCGGGGGCACTGGATCGGACGCTGACGCGGGTTCTGCAGGAGAGGTAAGCGGCGGAAGTGTGAGGGTGAGGCCACCATTCGAGCTTCCTGACCTTCGCCGAGACCCACGCCGAGCAGCGCAACAAGGTCTGGGGCTCGATCCGCAAGTTCGCGAACGCCTGACACCTACCGCGCATCGCGTCCGTCGGCGGCTGGAGCGGCACCCGCGGCCGACAGCGCCGCCCGGGTCCGGGCCCGGTTCGGCTCCCGTTCGAGGGTGGCCTCGTACGCAGCCCGAGCTTCCGCCTCCCGACCCAGCACCAGGAGAAGGTCGCCGTGGAGCTCCCGGGCAGGCAGGAGCGGCCCCGGGGTCACGGGATGCTTTTCGACGCGCTCCTCAATGGACGCCGCACGCTCGGCTCGCTCCAGCGCCTCCTGGCTCTCCCCTTCGCCGTAGAGGATCCAGGCCTCGACGGCGAGGCGCTGTGCCTCGGTCCGTTCGGCCCAGTCGGCCTCGCCGCGTGCCTCCAGCGCATCCCGAATCCGGGCCAGGTGCACCCCCTCTTCGCGTGCGCCGGAAAGGTCACCGCTTCGGGCCATTCCGAGCCCTCGGGCGAAGCGGGTCACCGCCTCGGGAGGCCCGTCCGCCGCCGTGCGGACCTCGAGGGCCGCCGCCTCTTCCCATCGGTCCGACTCCAGTGCAATCCGGGCTTCCATGGCCGCAGCGTTGTAGGGGAGTCGGCCGTCCAACCCGACCCGCTCCACCAGCGCCCGTGCCTCGCCGACGAGCGAGTCGGCCCGGACCTGGTCACCCAGCTGCAGGTACCCGTAGACCATGTAGTCCCAGGCGTGGAGACGCTCTCCGGAGTCGGGCCCCGCCGCCTCGGCGGAGCGCCGGTTCGTCTCGATGGACTCCTCCCAGTACCCCAGACGGGTGAAGATGTGGGAGGGCATGTGCAGTGCATGGGGCGCCGCGGGAGCAATGTCGGCGTAGGCCCGGGCCGCCGCGAGTCCTCGACGGGCGAGGGCCGGAGCGTCATAGGCATGGATGAGATAGTGGGCCAGCCCCGGGTGACGGGGGAGCTCCTCGAAAAGGGGCTCCATGAGGCTGGCGGCATGGAGCTGCCGGCGAAACTCCGGGTCCGCAGGCGAGGCCAGGGCTGTAATTTCGCGAGCGAAGAAGATCGTGGCCTCCACATCCTCGGGGTGATCCCGGGCCACCTCCTCCATCACAGCCTTGTACCGGGCGCCCCGCGTACGCCAGTCCACGGTCTCGTGGCCATCGAAGAGAGCGATCACCGCATCGACGTACCCGCGCTCGCGAGCCGTGGGTGGGTCCAGCTCCAACGCTCGCCGTGCGGCCTCGAGCCCCCGGGCGTCGGCCCCCGGTGCCGGGGCGCCGGCGAAGGGATTCCCTCGATGGGCCAGCGCCATCCCCCAGTGCGCCATCGCGCAGTCGGGATCTTCGCTCGCCGCAGCATCGAAGGCATCGCGGGCGGCGCTGAAGTAGAAGGAGTGCAGAAGCGCCACCCCGCGCTGCATCGCATCATCCACCCGGGAAGCGCACGAGGTGGGGAAGCTCACCGTCCCGAGTCCCTCCAGCTCCTGGGGCGCCTCCCCCGTGGCCTGGTCGTGCTCCTCGTGTGCCGCAGTCGGAGCGGGGACCTCCGGAGCGGACGCCTCCGCATCAGATTCCCCGGCCTCCGGCGCTCCGCAGCCTACGAGGAAGAACAGCACGAGAGCGGGAAGGAAGAGGAAGAGGGGGGCCACCCATGGGCACTGAGCCCCGTCCCCCACCCCCGCCTCGGGCCGACACGGGTGCTCCGGCTCGTGCTCCGTCGATCTCGCCATCGATCTCCTCCAGTTCGGGTCGTTCGGCGTCCTCCTCGAATAGAGGCCGCTGAAAATGTACGGGGCTCGTCGTTGCGAGTGCCATTCGAGCTGATCTGCTGAGAAACTACGGCCCCGTAGCCGTTGGCTGCACCGCCGTGGGAATCCTCATCGGCTGCAGCTTCCCGTACGTCGCCATCCGCCACAGCCACTCCAGCGGGCCGAAGCGGAAGTGTGCCAACCACCAGTGGCTCCAGAGGATCTGCACCGCGAAGACCGCAAGGGAGATCAGCAGGGCCACCGCCGGCCCGACCTGCGCCATCAGGCCAAGTCCTATCCCGTAGAAGATCAGGAAGCACACCACTGACTGTGCGATGTAGTTGGTCAGCGCCATCCTCCCCACCGGCGCGAAGATCGACAGAACTCGCTTCCAGCGTTCGTGGTCATGCACCAGGAGTGTGGCGGTGGCGATGTACCCGGCGGCCAGGAAGACCATCGACGCCACCATGACGAACTCGAAGAC
>SKVI01000205.1 GCA_007129525.1 Gemmatimonadota bacterium
GGTCCGGAGGGGGGTCCGCCACGGTCCGGAGCTCACGCACCAGCGTCGCCGCGAGCTCCTCCGGTGCCACTGGACCACCTCCGGCCTCGTTCAGGAACGCCGCGCCTTCCAGGAGGTGGAGCGCGTGTCCGTCAGGGGGCCCGTGCATTCGTGGGCCCGAGGGCCGCTGGAGGTTGATCCCGATGCCGGCAACGACCCCGGAGAACGGCACCCCGGACGCCACCTCGCACAGCACGCCACCCACCTTGCCGGGCTCCGGCCGATCGGGAGCGGAAGGCACCAGGAGATCGTTCGGCCACTTGAGTCCCACCTCCACACCCGCCACCGACTCCACGGCCCGCGCCGCGGCCACGCCCACCGCCATGGACGTCACGCCGGGTGCTCCCCCCGGCGGCGGAGGCAGCAGGACGGAGATCCAGAGTCCCGCGTCGGGAGCCGAGATCCACCGCTTGCCGCCGCGGCCTCGACCTCGAGTCTGCTCCCGGGCCACCACCACCGCGAAAAACGGAGCTCCCTGCCGGGCCCATTCCAGGAGGCGTCGGTTGGTGGAGTCCAGCCGATCGTGGACTTCCAGGCGGGTCGCTCCGGGGATTCTCATGGCTCGATTCCTTCCAGGAGAAGCGAAACGTTGGCTGACGGCGCCGAATGTGTGAGCGCCCCGACCGAAATGAGGTCCACACCGACGCGGGCCACCTGGCCGACCCGGTCCAGGGACATGTCTCCGGAAGCCTCCAGAACCGGCCGCGGCTCCTCCCACCCCTGCACCTGCTCCACCACCCAGGTCATCTCCTCGTCGGTCATGTTGTCCAGGAGAACCCGGTCGACCTTCAAGCCCTCCAGGGGCTCGATCTGCCCGGGCCTGGCTACCTCCACCTGCACCAGGAGCTCGTCGTTGTTCTCCCTGTGCACCGCCTCCACCGCCTTCCGGAGACCACCCGCGGCGGCGATGTGGTTCTCTTTGATGAGCACCATGTCATAGAGCCCCATCCGGTGGTTCACACCACCACCGGCCCGGACCGCCGCCTTTTCCAGCTCCCGCAGTCCCGGCGTGGTCTTGCGGGTATCGGTGATGCCCACACCGGTTCCCTCCACGGCCTCCACGAAACGCCGGGTCAGGGTGGCGATCCCCGTGAGGTGCGCCAGAAAGTTCAGTGCGGTGCGTTCTGCGGTGAGAATGCCCCGGGCGGATCCCTTCAACTCCACCACCCGGTCACCGGCTCGCAACCGGGTCCCATCGGCCAGGGGTCCCCGAACCGTCACCAGGGGAGCCACCTGCCGAAACACCTCCACGAAGGCCTCCCCACCGGCAATGACCAGGGGCTCACGAGCCACCACCCGGGCCCGGACCTTGATGCCCGGGGGCACCGTCCAGAGCGTCGTCCGATCCCCGTCGCCGATGTCCTCGGCCAACGCTGCCCTCACCACCTCGGGAAGGCTCACCGGAAGCCCGTGGGCCGCTTCTGCCATCAATCCTCCTCGTCTGAAGTGGAACCCTCGGCCAGGCTCAGCCCGCCGGCCGGAAGAGCCGGTTCCTCGCCCACCATTTCATGGGGCGCCGCCACCGTTCCATCCAGCACCTCCCGGTAGAAGGCCTCGTAGATCGGCACCACCTTTCGGGCGTCGAATCGTTCCAACGCCAGCCTGCGAGCCGCACCGCTCACCCGAGCCCACCGATCCGCATCGTCCAGAATTCCGACGGCCGCCTCCGCCATCCCCACCACGTCGCCCACGTCGAGGAGCGCACCGGTCTCGCCGTCCACCACGACTTCGGGCACCCCCCCTACCCGGGAGGCCACCACGGGAACTCCGCAGGACATGGCCTCCAGCGCCGCCAGGCCGAAGGACTCCGATTCCGAGGGAAGGAGGAAGAGGTCGGCGCAGGCCAGGAGCTCGTCCACCGAGGTATGCTTGCCCAGAAAGACTACGTCATCCTCCACCCCCAGGACCTCGGCCCGCTGCTGGGCCCGGGGGCGATCCGGTCCGTCACCCACCATGACCAGCCGAGCCGAGACGTGGTGACGGATCCGTGCAAAGACCTCCACTACATCCTCGACCCGCTTCACGGGTCGGAAGTTGGAGATGTGCATGATGATCTTCTCACCGCCGGGCGCCAGAGTGGCCCGGTGGCAGGGCTTGTCCTCCCTCCGGTACCGGTCGGTGTCGATGAAGTTGGGAATGACGCGAATCCGGTCTTTCTCCACCCCGAAACTCCGCTCCGTCTCGTCGCGGAGGAATCTGGACACCGCTGTGAGGCCGTCGGAGCGGCGGATGGAGAAGCGGGTGATGCTGTGGAAGGACGGATGCTGCCCCGTGAGGGTGATGTCGGTGCCGTGGAGCGTGGTCACCACCCGGGGGCCCTTCTGTCCGTTCATCATCTGCCGGGCAATCCAGGCCGAGGCAGCATGGGGAATGGCGTAGTGGACGTGGACCAGGTCCAGGTCGTAGTGGCTGGCCACCTCGTGGATGGACACCGCCAGCGCCAACGAATAGGGAGGATGCTCGAAGAGAGGATACTGGTCCATCTCCACCTCGTGGAAGTAGACCCGCTCCCGGAACCCATCCAGGCGAAAGGGCTGGGCATAGGAGATGAAGTGGATCTCGTGGCCCCGCTGGGCCAACTCCAGTCCCAGCTCGGTGGCCACGGCTCCCGAGCCACCGTAGGTGGGATAACAGCTTATGGCGATCTTCACCCCGGGTCCCCCTCCCTGTGAGCCTGCGTCCA
>SKVI01000291.1 GCA_007129525.1 Gemmatimonadota bacterium
CGATGGCGATGACTCTGAAGATTCCCGGTCCGAGTCGGGGCGTGGACCCCCCGGACGCCTGCACGGCGGCCTGCTCTTCCCTGACCAGCCGCACGTTGAGTCTGGAACTCTGCCCGGAGCCGAGGATCTGTCCGAGGACTCCGAGCGCCGGTGCGTCAGGGTGATCTCGTTCGATGATTCCGTACGATATCCAGACCGCCGGAAGTTGGGCATTGGGGTCCGAGACCTCCAGCTCGACCGGGAGGTGGGAGAACGGATCCTCGCAGCTCATCTGCGGAGGGTCGTTGCCGCGCGGAATCTCGGCGAAATACTCCTCGACGAGCCCCCTGGTCTCCTCGGGATCGAACGCCCCCACCACGACGAGCGTCGCGTTGTTCGGCGCGTAGTAGAGGTCGAAGAATTCCTGAACGTCGGGTAGCTCGGCCGCATCGAGGTCCTCCATCGAACCGATCACCGAGTGCGCGTAGGTGAAGCAGGAGGCCGAATCGTACGCTGCGTAGTAGCCGGACTGGAGCTGCGAGGTGCCGTACGGGGCGTTGTCGATTCGGAGTCGGCGTTCCTCCTTCACGACCTCGACCTCCCGCGCCATGTTCTCTTCTGTTATCCGAAGTGAACGCATGCGGTCGGACTCGAGCCAGAGGGCCAGATTCATCCGCTCGGGCGGAACGGTCTGGAAGTAGTTGGTCCGATCTTCGGTGATCGACGCGTTCAACGAGCCACCGGCCCGTTCGATCATCTGAAAGTGCCCACCGGGCTCCACGTTCTCAGAGCCCTGGAACATCAGGTGCTCGAAGAGGTGTGCGAATCCGGACCGGCCGGGGGGCTCATTGCGGCTGCCCGCCCGGTACCAGAGGTTTACCGCGACGGCGGTCGCATTCTCGTCGGGTGCGAGGATCACATGAAGCCCATTGTCCAGGTGATATTCCTCGAAAGAGAACTCGCCGGCCACCTGAGCCGATCCCGAAAGAGGCCAGACCAGAAGGGCGAGAGTGAAGGTCGCAAGGGCGCTTGAGTTCGAACGTCTCATCGGTCGACCGGAGTCTGGGACCCGAGAGAATTGCCCCCGAGTCCAGTGGAGTGCCGCTGCCGAGTCGGGCCCGGAAGCGAGTGACGTCATGATACCACCTGAAACTTTCACGGGTCCCTACCTCCCGCGGAAAGAAAAATACCGTCGCGTATCCCGCACCAGGGGGTATGCGAATGAGTGGTCGGGATTCCCTGACCAGGGAGCAGGAGGCCCTCGCCGCGGCGATTGGCGTCGAGGGACTGCACCACCCCGAGGCCCGGTACAACATCGCACCCACGCAGCGGCCCGGGCCGCGGACCCGATGGGGCCGGGTCGGTCCTCACACTCGTCGGGAAGCGAAAGCGACCTTCGGCATTCCACACCACACCTCGAATGATCTACCGGCTGCTGGCTGACCTGACCCTGGCCGTCCACTTCGGATTCATCCTGTTCGTGGCCGTGGGGGGGCTGCTGGTGGCATGGCGCACATGGGTGGCCTGGGTCCACATTCCCGCCGCGCTATGGGGCGCACTCATCAGCATCTTCGGCTGGGTCTGCCCTCTTACTCCCCTGGAGAACCGGTTCCGGCGGCTGGGGGGACAGGCCGGATACACGGAGAGCTTCATCGAGCACTACCTGGTGCCCATCATCTACCCGGGGGGGATCGGGCCCCGGGGATGGATCGCTCTGGGGGTGGGCGTGCTCGTGGTGAACGTCTGCATCTACGCCTGGGTCTACCGCCGGAGTCGGCGGATGTCGCCTGACCCGGACTCCGCCTGAGAACGGGAGGAAGTCATGCTGTGGCATCCCTTTGTCAGTACGGTTCTTGCGATCGGTGTTCTCATCTTTCACATGAACCCGGCTGCGGCCCAGCAACCTGCCGGCGATCGACCCATTTTGACTCCGGATGACTACGGTCAATTCGAGTCCCTGACGAGCCAGACCTTGTCTCCTCTGGGGGACTGGCTCGTCTACGGGATCCGGCGGGTGAACGAGGAGGAGGAGCTGCGGATTGTGGAGTTGGCCTCCGACTCCACCCGGGTGGTGCCCTGGGGAAGCGGGCCCACCTTCTCTCCCGACGGCGGGTGGCTTGCGTGGACGATGGGGACGGATCCCAACGAGGCCGAGGGCGACACCGACGAGGCCACCGACGACCCGGCGCGGGACGGTGCGGGCCTGCTGGAGCTTTCCACGGGCCAGCAGTGGAGCTGGCAGGGAGTGCGCGCCTTCGCTTTCGACGCCGAGGGACACTTCCTGGCCCTCCACGGCTACGCCCCCGACGAGCCCCGGGGGAAGGGCGCCGACCTGCGGCTGGTGGAGCTGGAGAGCGGCACGGTGACCAGCTTCGGGAACGTGGGAAGCTTCGCGTGGAGCGAGTCGGGCAGCCTCCTGGCCATGGCCATCGCCACGGGCACCGAGGACGGCAACGGGGTCCAGCTCTACCATGCCGGAGAAGGGAGGCTCCGCTCGCTGGACACCTCCGGCTCGGCCTACCGGCACCTGGCATGGCGGGAAGGCCCGTCGGACCTGGCCGTCCTCCGGTCGGTGGAACCGGCCGGGGCCGACTCCACCGGGCACGCGCTGCTGGCCTGGCGCGGCCTGGACGGGCCCGACGTGGACCGCCTCGTCCTGGAGGCGACCCCGGCGGGGGTCGCCGACACCCTGCGCGTGGTGGGCCTGCGGGCGCCGGACTGGTCCGACGATGGGCGCCGCCTCTCCTTCGGCCTGCGGCCCTGGGAGCCGAACGCCGAGGGGGAGGCCCCGGGCGAGGAGGACCCTGGGGACGCCCGTGGGGACGAGGGCGACGAGGGCGAGGAGGGGGCCGAGGGGGAGCGGGACGCCGGGGACGACGACGACCTGGAGCTCGCCGACGTCCAGCTCTGGCACTCCAGCGACGTGCTCATCTTTCCCCAGCAACAGAGCCGGGCCGGGGCGCTGGCCCGCAGCACCCTGCTCGCCGTGTGGGCCCCCGGCGAGGACCGGGTCGTCCAGCTCGGCACCGATCTGCGGGAGAACGCAAGTCTGACCGGTGATTGGCGGTTCTCCGTGGAGCGCATCTCCGAGCCCTACTCCTGGGGCACCATGTTTGGCCGGCCCTACCACGACGTGTGGGTGACCGCGGTCAGCGCCGGCGAGCGGCGCCGGGCCATGGAGGAGGTGCGCTACTCGTGGACGAGCTCTGGTGGAGCCTACCTCCTCACCTTCGACGGAGAGAACTACCGGGCCCAGCACCTGGAGACGGGGGCCGAGGCGGTTCTCACCGAAGGGCTGCCCACCGACTTCGCGAACCTCGAATACGACACCCCCACCGACCTCCTTCCTCCCCATGGGGTGGGCGGCTGGCTGGAAGACGACGGGGCCGTCCTCCTCTACGACCGCTACGATGTCTGGCGGGTGGCCCCCGACGGGAGCGGTGGGGAACGGATCACCGCCGGGGCTGAGGAGGAGGTGATCCACCGGGTCCTGCGCACGGGGGTGGAGCCCCCCTCCGGCACCTTCCTCCCCGATGAGCCCCTCTACCTGTCGCTGCGGGAGGAAGCCAGCGAGCGGCGAGGCTTCGCCCGCCTGGCCGGGCCCGCGGTGGATGGGGCCGCCGAGCCGTTGCTCCTGGAGGACACATGGCCCCGGGGAGTGGTGCGGGCGGACAGCGCCGAGGTCTACCTCTACCGCACCGAGGCCCGGGACCGCTCGCCGGAGCTCCGCCTGGCGGGCCCCGAACTGGTCGACGCCCGGACGGTGGCCCGCACGAACCCTTTCCTGGAGGATTTTGCGTGGACCCGGGCCGAGCTCCTCCACTTCGACAGCGAGGCCGGGGTGCCCCTGAAGGGCGTGCTCCTCTATCCCGCGGACCACGACCCGTCCCGAGAGTACCCCATGATCGTGTACACCTACGAGAAGCTCTCCCAGGGCATGCATGCCTTCCAGGTGCCCAGCGAGCGATCGTACTACAACTTCACGGTCTGGACCCAGGAGGGGTACTTCGTGCTGCTTCCCGACATCGTGTACCGGGCCCGGGACCCGGGGGTGAGCGCGCTGGAAGCCGTGAGGCCCGCGGTGGCTTCAGTGGTCGATCGGGGGCTCGTGGATCCGGCCCGGGTGGGGCTCATCGGGCACTCCTGGGGCGGCTATCAGGCCACCTACCTGCCCACCCGCACGGACATCTTCGCCGCCTCGGTGGCCGGGGCGCCCCTCACCGATTTCAAGAGCTTCATGGGCCAGATCCACTGGGGCGGCGGGAACCCCGAGGTCACCCACTGGGAGACGGGCCAGGCCCGCATGGAGGTGCCCTACTGGGAGGACGTGGACGCCCACCTGCGCAACTCCCCGGCCCACTTCGCCCACGAGATGGACACGCCCCTCCTCATGGCCTTCGGCGACGACGACGGGGTGGTGGAATGGTGGCAGGGCACGGTCTTCTACAACTTCGCCCGGCGGGCGGGAAAGCACATGGTCCTGGTGGTCTACGAGGGCGAGGGACACGGCTTCACCCGGGAGCCGAACCAGATCGACTACCACCGCCGCATCCTGGAGTGGTTCGGCCACTACCTGAAGGGCGAGCCGGCGCCGGTGTGGATCACCGACGGCGTGCCCCACGGCGAGCTGGACGAGGAGAAGCGGCGGATCCGGACGCAGACGGGCGGAGGTTGAAGCTCCCGGTCCGTGGTTGCCCGGCACCCGGGAATCTCCCATGATCGCAGGATCCGACCGTCCGAGGTGTGCCCCGTGAGGCGTCCCTGGCGTGCCGTCTATGGCCATTTCACCCTGTCCTACCGCCCATGAACCGACGCATCCCACCCTCCTCTTCGTCCTGGCTCCGCGCCGCCTGCGCCGCGGCCTTCGTCGCAGTCTCGCTCACGACCGTCACGGCCGACGCCGGCGCCCAGGCCCCCACCGCGCCCTTCCTCTCGGGTTACACGTACGACCCGGCCATTCCAGCCCCCGAGGCCGTGCTGGGCCACGACCCGAGTCAGGTGGTTACCCCCCCGGAAGAGATCGTGCGATACTTCCAGGCGCTGGCCGAGGCGGCCCCGGAGCGGACCCACCTGATCCAGTACGCCGAGTCGTGGGAAGGCCGTCCGCTGGTCCTCATGGCCATCGGAAGCGCCCAGCGCATGGCTCGACTGGACGAGGTCCAGGCCGGCCTGGCGCGACTGGCGGACCCCCGGGGTGTTGCTCCGGAGGAAGAGGCCCGCCTCGTGGCCGAGCTCCCGTCGGTGACGGCCCTGGTCCACTCCATCCACGGCAACGAGATCACCCCCGCCGGATCGTCCATCTTCACCGCCTATCATCTTCTGGCGGCCCGCGGCGACCCCGACGCGGACCGCATCCTGGCCGAGTCCGTGGTGCTGGTGGACCCCGTCCAGAACCCCGACGGCCGGGCCCGCTTCGTGTTCCAGAACCTCCTGGCCCGGGCGTCCCATCCGGACCCGGACCCGGCCGCCGCCGAGCGCGACGAACCCTGGCCGGGAGGACGCTCGAACCACTACCTCTTCGATCTGAACCGGGACTGGTTCGCCCTCACGCAGCCCGAGAGCCGGGGCAAGACCCAGGCGCTCCTGGCGTGGAATCCCCACGTGGTGGTGGATCTCCATGAGATGGGCGGGAACTCCACGTACTACTTTCCCCCCTCGGCCGTGCCCGGCAACCCCTTCACCACTGACCGGCAACGTGAGCTCTTCGAGCTTTTTGGACGAGAGAATGCAGCCGTCTTCGACGAACGGGGCTGGCCCTACTTCATCCGCGAGATCTTCGACTCGTTCTACCCGGGCTACGGCGCCTCGTGGCCCACGGCCCACGGCGCCCTGGGCAAGACCTTCGAGCAGGCCTCGCCCCGGGGGCTGGCCTTCGAGCGCTACGACGGCTCGACCCTCACCTACGCCCAGGGGGTGGAGCAGAATTTCCGGGCGGCCCTCCGCACCGCCCTCACCGCCGCGGAGATCCGCCAGGAGCTTCTGGAGGCGTTCGTGGCCTTTCGGCGGAGCGCGGTGGATGAAGGGCAGCAGGGCACCCGGGCCTACGTCCTGGACCCCGCCGGCGATCCGGCCTTGACCCGCCGCCTGGCTCGGACGCTGGCCATGAACGGCATCGAGGTGCGGGAGGCCGAGGAGCCCTTCAATGCCGCCGGCCGGAGCTTCGCGGCCGGCGCCTTCGTGGTCCCGGTGGACCAGCCTGCCGGCCGCCTGGTGCGGAACCTCATGGACCCGGAAATCCCCATGGACTCGGCCTTCGTGGAGCTCCAGCGCGAGCGTCGGGCCCAGCGGCTGCCGGATCAGATCTACGACGTCACCGCCTGGAACCTCCCCCTCCTCTGGAACGTGGAGGCGGTGGCGGTCTCGGCGCCCGTCGACGTGGCCGGTACCCCGGTGAGGGGCGAGGGGCTGGGGCCCGTGTTTGCGGGCATGGACGGAACCCCGGGCACCACCCTGCCTGGCGCCGAGGCGCCCATGCCGGCCGGTGCCGCCGCGGCAGCACCGGAAGCGTCGTCCGGAGGTGCAGCCGTCCAGGAGGCCCGGGTCGGTCACCTGATCCCGTGGGGCACCGCGGCCGCCGCGGTTGCCGCGGAGGCACTGGCAGAGGGGATCCCCCTGAACGCCGCCGGCGCAGGCTTCGTCCTGGAGGGCAGGCGCTTCGGCCCGGGGACGCTCCTGGCCCGGACCGGCGAGCTGAATGCGGACCAGCAGACCCTTCTGGCCAATCTGGCGGCGGAGCACGGAGCCGAGCTGGTGGCCGTCCAGAGCGCTTTCGTGGACGAAGGCATGTCGTTGGGGAGCAACCAGATGCGAGCGCTTCCCATCCCCCGGGTCCTCCTGATCTGGGACAGCCCAGCCCAGAGCCTCTCGGCCGGAGCCACCCGCTGGGTCCTGGAGCAGCGCTACGGCCAGCGGACCACTGCCGTCCGGGCGAGCTCCCTGGGCCGTGCCGACCTCTCCCGGTACAACGTCATCGTGCTCCCCTCGGGGAACTACGCATCGACGTTCGGCACCGGCGACGTGGCGCGCCTGCGCCGCTGGATCCAGGACGGGGGCACCCTGGTGACCATGGCCGAATCCACCCGCTGGGCCACCCGCGACGACGTGGAATTCCTGGCCACCGCCGCCGAACCCCGGCTGGGCACGGACCGGGGGCCCTCGCCCCCCCCTCAGCCCATCGATCTTCTGGAGGCCATCACCCCCGAGTCCGAGTCGCCTGAGCCTGTCTCCGGCGCCATCCTCCGCGTGGCCCTGGACACCACACAGGTCCTGGCCGCCGGCTCTGGGGGAGAGATGGGCGCCATGGTCCGGGGTTCGCGCATCTTCTCGCCCCTGACCCTGGACCGGGGAACCAACGTGGGGGTCTACGCGCCGCTGGACGAGCTGCTCCTGAGCGGCATCGTTTGGGAAGACGCCCGTCCCCAGCTTGCATCGAAGGCCTTTCTCATGCGCCAATCCCTTGGGCGCGGGCGGATCATCGCCTTTGCCGAGGAGCCCACCTTCCGGGGGTACGTGGAAGGCACCCAGCTCCTCTTCATGAACGCCGTGCTCCTGGGGCCCGCGTTCTGACCCCGAATTTCCACCGTTACCCGCCGATCGCGCGTACTCCGTCCGAGGACTCGCCTCATGAGGGGGAGGAGGCTCGGGGGACAAGAACCGAGAGAGGCCCGAACACCAGTGGGAGTACGAGTACGGAGGGATCGGCACCTTTGATGCCGATCGGCTGCGGAAGGAGAGCTGCTTCTTCCGCTTTTTGCATCGTCTGGGACCGCCCTCACCCGTGGACCACTACCTCCATTTCATGGAGCGCCTGGGAGAGTGGATCGAAGGCCTGGAGGCGCACGTGGCTGAGTGCTCGCCGCCGGAGAGCATGCTGCCTGATGCCATCCCTGGATGACGGCCTTGGCGCTGTGAGGAAACCGAGCGGCCCTCCTCGCCCTCCTCCCCTCCCTCTCGGGTAGCGTCTTCTCCGGAATCCACTGATCGTGGGTGCGGGCCCGGATGTAACGTCTCGATACGGGAACCGACACGATCCGATACGCTCCAGGGGGATCTGCTGGTTCTCCCCATCTTCCGATATCGTCCCTGGCGGCGCGGATCTTGGTCGTTCGCCGTGGGAGGCACGGAAATGGCATGCCGTTTGCCCCGCTACGGACCCCAAGGCGCGGCCGGCTCGCGTCCGTCGGTCCTTCGAAATCGGGAGGCCCCCAATGAAGAGGAATGCTGCAGTGATCGCCGTCGTCACGATCCTGATGGCCGCTACCGGCTGTGACGCGGGATCGGACTCCGGCGAGGGAGAGGGGGAGGTGCCGACCTTCCACTCCGACGTCCTCCCCATCCTCCAGGCGAAGTGCCAGAGCTGCCACCGTCCCGAGGAAGCCGGGCCGATGTCGCTCCTGACCTACGAGGACGCCCGCACATGGGCTCCCATGATTCGCGAGATGATCGTCAGCGAGCGCATGCCGCCGTGGTTCTCGGCCGATCCTCCAGGCACCTTCGCGAACGAGAATCGCCTCACGTCCGCCGAGCGTCGAACCCTCCTGGAGTGGGTCGAGGCGGAAACCCCGGAAGGCGACCCGTCCCTGGCGCCACCGCCCAGGGAGTTCGCCGAGGGCTGGGCGATCCAG
Source organism: Gemmatimonadota bacterium (assembly GCA_007129525.1). GTDB lineage: Bacteria > Gemmatimonadota > Gemmatimonadetes > Longimicrobiales > Gaopeijiaceae > PWLA01. The sequence continues at coordinate 8,604 of SKVI01000291.1, forward strand.
GAGCCGGATCACGTGGTCGAGCTGCCGGAAGCATTCCCGGTCCCGGCGGAGGGGGTGATCGAGTACCAGCAGATCCTGATCCCCACCGGCTTCGAGGAGGACAAGTGGGTACAGTCCATCGAGGTGCGGCCGACGGATCGGGCCGTGGTCCATCACGTCCAGGTCTTCGTCCACGACTTCGGCGGCGACCACTCAGGCCACGAGCACGGGGAGTTCCAGCCGTCGGTCCTGGACACCGATCTGTTGCCCGAAGAGGACGACGGCATCGGAATCGTCGCGGCAGCCGGCGCCTCCGAACAGGTGTGCGTGTACGTGCCCGGCGGCTCCCCCTGCGTCCTGGAGGACGGACAGGCGCGCTTCATCCCCGCCGGCGCCGACCTGGCGCTGATCCTCCACTACCAGAGCGTGGGACGGCCGGTGGAGGATCGGACGCGAATCGGATTTCGATTCGCCGAGGAGCCGCCGGCCAAGCGAGTGCGGAACTTCTTCCTGGCGAACCAGGGCTTCAGTATTCCGCCAGGAGCGAGCGACGTCCGGGTGACTGCCCGGACGACCCTCGCCCGTCCCGCCACCCTGATCGCCTTGATGCCCCACATGCACTTCCGGGGTACCGCCTTCCGATTCCGGCTCCAGTATCCGGACGGCCGCGACGAGGTGGCGCTCGATGTGCCCCACTACGACCCGGACTGGCAGCTCACATACTTCCTTGCGGAACCCAGGGAGCTACCGGCCGGCACGACGATTGAGGCCATCGGCACGTTCGACAATTCGGCGAACAATCCCCGGAACCCGGACCCCACCGTGGAGGTCCGATGGGGCCACCAGGCGTGGGATGAGATGCATACGGGTTTCTTCGACCTGGCCGTGCCGGCCGATGAGGATCCGGTCGATCTTTTCGAGACCCCCGACTTCTGAACTGGCGGCACCTCAAGCCCTGCGCGCGTCCGACCCGACCCTCCTCCGCGAGCTCTCTCACCTTGGCGTTCTCGTGGCCCGGCCCGAGTACCTCCTCGCCATGAAATGCGTTTCCATGCGCCTCGGTGGGGAGTTCCATGACCTGGAGGACGTGCGCTATCTCCTCCGATATCTGAACCTCACGGGGGCCGACGCAGCTTTGGAAATCGTGACCCGCTACTTTGACGAGGAGCAACTTCTGCCGAAGATTCGCCTCGCGCTGGAAGAGCTGCTGGACGGGAAATAGCCCGGAACGTGCAGGGGACTTGGGCCTACCTATGTGGCGCCAGAAGGGATCCTTCGGATGGCCCTTGCTCAAGGAATGCGTCCTCCATGTCCCACAAGGAACACGACTCCGTGTCGCGCATGGTGAAGGGAGCCATGCACCCTTTCGAGCATCTTCCTGTCGTGGGCCGGCTCGTTCGACGGGCCGCCAAGCCCCCCGGCCTGCCGCCAGGCACGCTCATCCACACGGGTCACAGGCGGATCGAAGTACCCCGGATCGAGGTCATCCGCTACTCCGCCGATGTCATTCGGGAATCCGGGCCCGAGGACCTGTCTGCGTCCCGGCTCCACGAGCTCTTCTCCGAAAGGCCCGCCGAGGCGGACGGGGTGCTGTGGGTGAACGTGGACGGCCTCCACGATGTGGACCTTCTCCAGGAGATCGGAGAAGCGGTGGGGGCTCACTCCCTGGCCATGGAGGACGTGGCCAGCGTCGGCCAGCGCCCCAAGGTGGAGGACTACGGGGATCATCTCTTCATCGTTCTGCACATGCTCCGCGCCGAGGGCTCTCCGTTTCGGATCGTGGAGGAACAGGTCAGCTTCTTCGTTGCGCCTGGGCTTCTCGTGTCCTTCCAGGAACAGCCCGGGGACGTCTTTGGCCCCGTGCGGGAGCGGCTCCGCG
>SKVI01000105.1 GCA_007129525.1 Gemmatimonadota bacterium
CGTCTCGCCCATTTGCAGTTCTTTCGGGTGTCGTCTACCTCTTCGGACCCCCGGGCCTCCCACCACCTGGTCCAGCACCCCCCTGAGACTCCAGGCCCAGTTCCACACCAGCCAGCCCCGCTCTCCACCCAGCGAGGTGAACACCCGGAAGACCGCTTCAGGCGGCGCGTCCACGTACCGGGAGCGAATTTCCCGCACAATGCCCTCCCGGTCTTCGTACTCGAAGGTGTTTCCGTCTCGAAGGGCCCCGCTCCAGCGAGTGGGTACCTCTCCGGTCCGGATTCGCTCCAGGGCCAGCTCGACTGCGGATCGGTACGGCATGGGTTCGATGTCAGGGAAGTGCTCTCGCGCCAGGCGAACATATCCCACAACAGGCTGAACCACGCCCTTGACCAGAGGCAGGGCGATGCTGTTGGGGATGGGCGTGACCAGACCGACCCAGAGTCCGGCCAGGTACGGCGTCAGCACCGGCACCGGCACGATGATTCGCTTCAGCCCCCGTACCTCCGCGTACCCCTGCATCATCTCTCGAAAGGTAAGGGGCTCAGCTCCAATATCCACGACTCCAAGCGCCTCTCCGTGCTCTCCCGCGGCCACCAGGTAGGCCAGGATGTCCCGAATGGCGATGGGTCGGACCCGATTCAGAATCCAACGGGGCGCCACCATGGCCGGAAGGCGTTCGGTGAGGTAGCGCACCATCTCGAACGAGGCGGAACCCGAGCCGATGATGGGACCGGCCCGAAACTCGGTGGTGGGGAGCCGTGCCCGGAGGATGCGTCCCACCTCGGCACGGCTCCGGAGGTGCTGGGAGGCGGGCTCCTCGTCTTCTTCCGTATCCGGCAGGATGCCTCCCAGGTACACGAGGAGCGGAAGGCCCGTGGCGGCAGCACAGAAGTTCAGGGCGGCCTCCCGATCCCGGCGAGCGAAGTCGCCGCCGGCCCCCATCGCGTGAACCAGGTAGTAGGCGGCATCCATCCCCCGGGCGCATCCTTCCAGCGAGGCCGGATCCGTGAGGTCGGCCTGCAGCACCTCAACCTGGCCGGCCCACTTCTTTCCCCTGATTCGCTGCGGATCCCGCGCCAGGACGCGGACATCGTGTCCCGCGGCCAGAAGCTGGGGTACGAGCCGTCCACCGATATAGCCTGTGGCGCCGGTGACCAGAATGCGCATGGTTGGGGCCCTGTCGCAGGATGACGGAAGGTCAGAACGGGCATCGGATGGACCGCCGGCCGAGCTCTGACAGCTCGACACACCGCACTGCAGAGAGTATGTACACATATTGTACAGAAATAATAGCGAGCCCCTGGGGAGGCCCACAAGTCCTGTCCCAAACGCACGAGCGGGGAGGGGCGTCCTGCCCCCTCCCCGCTCGGCCTGTTCGGCGCCAGACGTCGGGCCCCTGGAGTCGCACCAGGGGCCCAATCGAAATCCTACGGGTCGATGTTGGGGTTGGAGTTGCGTTCATCCTGGCTGATGGGGAGACAGAGCTCGCCCATGGGGTTGTTCAGCACGTTCCGCACCTCGTCGTTCTCGATGGGCTGGTCACCCGGAGCCTCCACCCTGACCACGTCGAAGTCGGCGAATCCCGGGGTGTCGGCCCAACGACGCATGTCAGACAACCTCCGACCTTCGACCCAGAGCTCGATGCCCCGCTCACGCTGGAGCAGGTACCAGGCCTCATTCTCCGAGTCGGCGGACACGTCGTCCAGACCGTGATGGCTCCGCACCGTGTTGATCGCGCTCACGGCCCCACCGATGTCACCGCCCACCAGGGCCGCCTCGGCCTCGATGAGTCGCATCTCGGTGCCCTTCACGATGGGATGGTTGCTGTCCCGGGAGGGGTACTTCTGAGGCCGCCAGTTCTCCCTCCGGCCGTCTCCCCCGATCTCGACCGAGCCATCGTCCAGCCGTGAAGCGAAGGTGACGCGAGGATCGCCATCGGTATCCACCGCGCTCGACACGTCGGTGCCGTACTGTGCGAAGGGGGTGCCCCACACCGTGGACTGTGCGTGCTCCAGGAAGGCCACGCTCAGCCCATTGTACTCGGTGGTGGAGTTGCTCGACATCCGGATCTCGTGGACGAAGTCGATGGGCACCTGGCCGGCATCGGCCACAGCCCCACTCCAGTCGCCCAGCATCATCCGAACCTGAGCCCGGCCTGCGTAGGCCGCCGTCACCAGCTGGTTCTCCCCCGCGGCACCTGCGATGCTGATCACCTGGCCGAAGTGCGCCTCGGCGTGCTGATACATGGCCGACACCGGCAACTCCTCGCCACCGTCGATGACGGCGGTGCAGAAGGCATCGGCCAGAACTCGGCTCGAGAAACCGGCCCAGATCAGGGCCGTGGCCACTGGCGCGCTGGCGTCGGGGTTCTCACCCCGGTCCTCCAGCACATTGCTGATAATCTCCGCCGCATCCTCAGCGGCCACGCGGGCGTTCTGCGCATGGGCCCAGCGGGTCACGGTTTCGGCTACGTCGTTGGGAACCACGACTGCGTTGCTCCAGTCACGGATTCCCACCCACTGTCCGGAGTGGACCAGCTCATCCGTAAGGTGCGCACCGGCCCCGAAGATCCCACCGTGGGGGCTGGTCCCTCCGCTGACGGCGCGACCCAGGTTCCGCTCCGCCCCGATGACCAGGGGCTGGATGGCCTGCGGTTCAAATAGGTCGTCATACTCGATGGTACCGGGGTCCAGCACACCCAGGTCACACCC
>SKVI01000294.1 GCA_007129525.1 Gemmatimonadota bacterium
CGCACTACGACTATCGGATCGTGGACTCCCTCAGCATCACCCTCCCCGGCGAGCCGGATCCCATCCGTCTCACCGAGCTGGAGGTCCGTCCCCGCGACCCCGCCGCCCCGGGAGCGTTGGGCACGCTCCTCCTGGAGCGCGCCACCGGATCCATCGTTCGCATGGAGCTCTCCTTCACACCGGCGTCGTACGTGGACCGACGGACCGATCGGATCGAGGTGGAGGTGGACTACGGACTCTGGGAAGGAACCTACTGGCTTCCCAACACCCAGCGTATCGAGGTGCGCCGGGAGCTCCCGGAGGTGGATCTGGGCGTGGGCACGGTGATCCGCGCCATACTCCGCGTCGGCGACTACGAGTTGAATGTGCCCCTGCCGGCGGCCTTTGAACACCTCCCGTCCGTGGTGTTCGCCCCCGAGGACGACCGAGCCGAGTACCCCTTCGACGACGGCCTCCTCGACGGACTCGAGCGCGACGGGCTGGCCGGACTCCGCACCCGTGCAGACCCGCGGGAGCTTCGGGCGCAGGCCGCCGAGCTCCTGGCCAACCAGCCGGCCTCGGGCCTGAGCCCCTTCCGGCTGCACCTGCCCCGGATCTCATCGGCCCTCCGCTACAACCGGGCCGAGGGACTGGTAGCCGGTATGGGCGGCACCCTGCGCCCATCGGCCCGACTCCGGCTCCGGGGCCACGGCGGCTGGGCCACGGGCCCCGACCTGCCCACCGGCTCCCTCCGCCTGGACGGCGTTTGGCGGGACCAGCACGGATGGGAGCTCGCGGCAGAGGTCAACCAGACCCGGGATCTGGGCCTTCGGCCTGGCTCCGACCCCTTGGTATCGTCCCTTGCCGCCACCTTCCTGGGCAAGGACTACATGGATCCGTGGCGCACCTCCAGCGCTCTGGCGGGCCTCTCCCTCGGGACCGACGCCACCCGTGTCGATCTGCATGCCGGAGTGCGGCGGGACCGCTCCATGGCGCTCACGACCGACCGAGCCCCGCTGGATCGGGGGCGGACCTTTCGGGAGGTGCGGCCCGTGGCCGACGGAACCTTCTTTACCGCCCACGCCGGCTTCCAGCAGACGCTCCACTGGCCTGGAGGCGGCCGGGGCCGGGTCCTCCTCACCACCGACCTCCTCACCGGAAGCGAAGGCAGCGGCGGCGCACCCGTGGTCGAAGTGAGCGGCCGATGGGCCAGCCCCACCGGCGCACGGGAGGTGGACGCCCGGGCGGTGGCTCGCACCTGGATCGGCGATCCCCTTCCCCAGGCTCACCGTCTCCTGGGGGGACGGGGGACCGTTCCCGGCTACCCCTTCAGGCAGTGGGTGGGCCGGGACGCAGCAGTGGGACACCTGGAGGGAGCCCTGGATCTCGGCACCCCCCTCCTCCGCCTCCGAGCTGGCGTCCATGCCGGATGGGCCGGACGAGCCCACCCCACCGTCATGGAAGCCTGGGACGCCGGCCCCACCCGGGGAATCCGGCCTGCCGCCACCCTGGGCGTCGGGGTGGGATGGGATCTCCTTCGGATCCAGGGAGCCCGGGGCCTGCGCGACGGGGAGTGGCAATTGCTGCTCTCGCTGGACCCCCGGTGGTGGGATCGGCTCTGAGGCGGTCCTCTACCCGCGTCCCCGGGCCAGCCTTCGAATGGCCAGGATTCCCAGCACCGGTCCCGCGGCCAGAACCGCGAAAGACCACTGCCAGCCCATGGCCTCGGCCAGGGTGGGCACCAGCTGTACCGTCAGCACCGTGAGGGCAAAGCCCGCCGACGTCTGGAGGGTGAGGGCCGTACCCACGGCGTGGGAGGGCACCGACTCGGTGACCATGGCGCTGAACTGGGCGCTGTCGGCCACCACGGCGATCCCCCACACGCACGCCACCGCAATGAGAGCCCAGGGCACCTGGAAGACGAATCCGATGAGGAGGGCACAGGCACCGGAGACCGCCATGGCCCCGTTGACCAGCCGCTCCCGGCCGATGCGGTCCGCCACCGCGCCCCCCCACACGCACCCCACCCCACCCAGGGCGATGGCCACGAAGGCCACCAGGCTGGCCTCAGTCACCGCACTGGCCGCCAGGAAGGCGGCCAGCCAGGTCCAGCAGCTGTAGAGCTCCAACATGTGCCCGCAGTAGCCCCCGGTCACCAGCCGCCACTCCCGCACCCGCACCACGTCTCGCACCAGCGCCCAGCGAAACGGACGCCGCTCGAAGGCGTTTGGCCCGTCCCGATAGCCCAGCAGGATCAAGACGGCCGCACCGGTCGCGGCCAGGCTGGTGACCCACACCACCGGCGCCGCCTCCGCCCCCCCCAGGGCGTGCACCAGAAAGGGCATGGCCTTCCCCACCGTGAGGGCGCCCACCACCGTGCCGATGGCCAGGCCCCGGGCCGACACGAACCAGGTGGCCGCCATCTTCATGGCCGGAGGGTAGACTCCGGCCAGAAAGAAACCGGTGAAGAAGCGGGTCGCCAGCGCGGCTTCGTAACCCGGCACCGCCAGGAGAAGAAGGTTCGCTCCCGCCGCCAGCACGGCCGAGACCGCGAAGTAGCTTCGACTGGGAATGACGTCGGCGACGTTCAGGATCGCCGCGGTGAGGGTCCCCGCCACGAACCCGACCTGGACCGCCGAGGTGAGCCAGCCGGCCTGGGAGGCGTCGAGCCCCCAGGCCGCCTGGAGCTCCGGCGCGATGGCGGACTGGGCGAACCAGACCGACATGCCGGCCAG
>SKVI01000201.1 GCA_007129525.1 Gemmatimonadota bacterium
TCTTCACCGTGGCGGTGGCCGTGATGGTGTCGCCGATGTAGACCGGGGCGGTGAAGCTCCAGTCCTGGCTCAGGAAGACCGTCCCCGGCCCGGGCATGTCCATGGCCACCAGGGCGTGGAGGAGCCCGGTGGTGAGTCCTCCCTGCACCACCAACGCCCCGAACCGGGTCCCCTTCGCAAAATCCTCGTCGAAGTGGAGGGGATTGCGGTCCCCTGTAATCTTTGCGAATGCCTCGACGTGTTCGGCCGTCACTGTCTGCGATCGCTCCGCCGTCTGTCCCACCTCGAGCTTCATTCCAGCCTCCCCGTGTAGATCTCCGTGTCATACTCCATCGTCACCCGTGCCCCCACCTGGTGCTCCTCGAAGAGCCCCCTAAGCGCCGTCAGCATGGCCCGGTGCCTGTCGTGCTCAGGCGAAGGCACGTAGGAAGTGGAGCGAAGGCGACCCTTCAGTCCCTCGCAGCCGAGCACCTGGCGGTGGGGCAGCGTACGGCGACGCACCGGCCCACCGAAGAACGTCTCCAGGGCCCCCGGTTCCATCCCGTCGTGGCGGACGTCATGGTAGTCCGTTCCGAACTCCCTGAGGAGCGCCTCGTATCCTTCCAGGAATCCGCTCCCCGTGAGCCGCCGGGTGTTCCAGACGAGGACGACCCACCGGGGGGGCCGGAGAATGCGGATCCACTCCTCACGGGTCGTCTCCAGATCGAACCAGTGGAAGGCCTGGCCGGCCGCTACCAGGTCCACACTCCCCCCTTCGAGCCCCGTGGCCTCGGCGCTGCCGGCCACACTCCGGAACCCCGGACGATCGCCCAGCCGCTCCTCAGCGGCTCGCCGCATCTCGCCATTGGGCTCCACGGCGAACACCACGTTTCCGTGATCCAGAAAGGGTTCCGCCGAGAAGCCCGTGCCCGATCCCACGTCGGCTACCCCCCACTCGGGGGCCAATCCCGTCTCCTCCTCCAGAACCGGAATGAGCGCATCGGGATACCGCGGCCGGTAGCGAAGGTAGTCGCCGACCCGATCCGAAAACCGCTCTGCGGGCTCCGGCACCGAGGTCAGCGGCCCCGATCCACCGCACTGGGACATGGATGGGCCCCGTAGGAACAGAACACACAGCAGTCCCCTTCCTCGGGTCGGATCTCGCGCCCGCACGCCGAGCAGTCATGGAGTACCACGCAGGCGTCCGCCGGGATTCGCTCCCGGGACTCCGCCTCGCAGTGCGGGCAACGCAGGACGGTGGCGCCGGAAAACCCCTCATCGGGTGTCATGAGACCTCCAGAGATTGGGCGAATACGGCGAGGACACGGCCCGGCCCGGCCTCCTCCATCGTACCACACCTGCCCCCTTCAGATCCGACGAAGGCTGGGAGCCGAGGACCCCGGCAACCACCACCAACACCTCCCGGGGACAGAACAGAGGGGCACCGCCCTCTCGCACCGCCAACACTTCCCTATGACAGCAACGATGGGGCCTCTACCGCAGGGCTCGGGCGCCTTCCGGCTCGCCTCATCCGCCCCGGCATACCAACCCGGTCTCCACCACGCGCCACCGGTTCACGACCCGCTCGCCTGGGGGGCATTGCTGCTTACGCTGTACACCACCACAAACCACTCGTCCCCGCGCGTCTCCCACACCAGGAGGTACTTCCCGACGTACTCCACGAGCCCCTCCTCGGAGCGAAAGGCGTTCCGGGTCTCTCCCAGGGAGTACGCCAGGTCGCCGCTGGCCGCGACCTGCAGGCGTTCAGGGGTCATCTCCCCGGCCTCCATGAAGCTGAAGAGGTTCCTGTACAGCTCTTGAATCCGGTCCCGTCCCTCCACCGGCGGCATGTTGGCGATCTGGAGCACGCCGTCCGTGGCGAAGTACTCCGCGACCGCCTCCGCATCCCGGTCTCTCAGAGCGGCCAGGAACCCCTTCTGGCGCGCCTCCAGATCTGCAAGGTCCTCAGCCGAGGCGTCGTCGGGGGAGTCTCGGAGCGCATGACCGTCTGCTGGGGGCCGGTCACCTGCGCTCGACGGGCGGGCTGGCGCCGATTCGTCCGGCGACCCGGACTCGCATCCGGCGCCAACCACCAGGAGAACCAGAGCGACACCGAACCCGCACACCCTCCATGTTCCTTCGCCACTCGCCATCATTCACAACCCGCCATTATTCACCATCCGCCAAAGGAATGGACCGCCACCGAAGGGCCTGCCAGCTCGGGCATCTCCACCACCACCAGGAGCTCGTCGGTCACCTCCATCAGGTGAGCCTCGTCCGGAAGCGTGAGCACGCCCCTGAGACGTCCCGCCGGATCGAAGGCGTCCCACACCTCCCCCTGGAGGAGCGTGCCGTGGCGGAGGGCAAAGACGTGACCGTCCGGCGTCAGCCGGAGCCATCCCCAGGTCGGAAGAAGGTCAGGCGTCGGAAGGTCCCCGCGCCGATCCCGCAGGATTTCCGCCATCTGGGGCGTCCATCTGGACCCGTCCAACGCCGCCTCCACGAGCTCTGCCGTCACTGCCTCCCGCTCCCGCTCCACCTGGATCCGCCGTACGAGATCGCCGTCCTCCACCACATCCAGGAACGGGGCACCGCCGGGGTCGGTGAAGACGAGGCGTTCGTCCCTCAACTCGAACCGGCTTCCCTCGGCGAAAGGCACGGCGATCTGGTTCATCTCTGCCATGTACCAGGTCACCCCGGGACGCTGGGCCACCAGCTCCGGCTCCGCGTCCA
>SKVI01000011.1 GCA_007129525.1 Gemmatimonadota bacterium
CCTGGAAGGCCAGGGCCCGACCCAGCGCACCTGCCCCGTGCAGCCCGCGCGCGGCCTCCACCATTCCCTCCAGAAGGGGAACCGGAAGGACGTTGCGGTCGATGGCCGACTCCGACGCCCGCCCCCGATACTCCAGGAAGCGGTCCGTCGAATCCCGGGCCGCCACCTGGAAGAGGAGGGCCTCGGCTCCCTCCTGGCCGGCCTGCACCCGAACGCCCCGGAGGGATGGCTCCGGAGTGGGAAGGGGCGTGAGGGGATAGCGCCACCGGCCCTCGGTAGGCCCCGTCTCTCCGCCCTCGTCGGCGCGGGTCCGGAGCACCAGTTCCGGCGCCGCCCGGGACCGGCCGGTAAGCCGAACCCGCGCACTCCCTCCTTCCCCGGCCCCCTCCGGCTCGATGTGGGGGAGGATCCGTCCGGCGTAGTTCAGGGCCCCGACCCCGTAGTGCTGTCCCAGGTGCTCCAGGAAAGCCAGGGTGTGGAAGTAGAGGTCGTTGTGGACCGACTCCAGCGACGAGACCACCTCCTCGTCGACGCCGATGCGGTGGTTCGGCTCGCTGAGCCGCACGTCTATACGGAGTTCGTCGAAGAACGGGGCGTTGCCCGGCGAGACCTCCCCCTGGTGCAGGTCCATGATGTAGTCCCGCACGAGCGGGAGCACTTCGGTCTGCCACGCCGTCCAGAACCGCTCCAGGTCGGTGGGCACGCGGCGCTCCACATGACGCCGACCATCGGCCTCCACCACGAGCCGTCCGGTGCTGATCCGGACCCTCTCGTAGTCGGGATAGAGGTGAAAGTAGGGCTCCACCACGTACGACGGCGAGAACCTCTCCTCCAGGATCACCTCGCCTGCGGCGTCGGTGGCCCGGAGGTGGTAGGTGGGCTCCGGCTCCCGGCTGGCCTCGAAGACCACCAGAGAGTCGGAAATCCCCAGCTCCCGGGCCAGGACCGCGTCCACGGGGAAGAGCTCCTGGAGCCAGCGGGTGTCCGACCCGATGACCTGCCAGGGGAGCTCGTCCGATTCCTCCAGGTGGTGATACCGGATCCGGATCTCCCCCGCCTCGCGTCCCTCCAGCTCGTCCCTGAGTCGTGGCAGCACCTGGTCCTCGATCCAGCTGAACCCCTGCTTGTAGGCGTTCAGGACCACCACCTCGAACCGCTCCGGGTCCAATCCCCGGGCCCGCAGCTCGTCCCGGATCTCTCCCTCCAGCTCCCGGCGCACCTCCGGGGGCTCGCTTACCCTGAGTTCGATGCGCCCCTGGGCCGCCCCCTCCAGCGCCGGGTAGCCCTCCCGGGTCAGCAGCTCCCGGACCACGTCCACCTCCCACTCGAACTCCATGGAGCGATCAAGGACGGGGTCACCCACGCCGAATCCGGTGGGCTCCAGTGTCACCGTCGAGGGGACGTCAGGGAGGCGGCGGGCAAGGAGCTCCTCCAGGTAGGTCGCCAGACCCTGGGGGATCGAGTCGGCCCCCACCTCCAGGTGGAGCTCCGAGAGCGGGGGGCCGCCTGCTTCCGGGGCCTCCGGCGGCCACGGCGCGTCGGAGGTCGGCACGCCCGGCCGCTCGCCGGCCTCCAGCCGGTCGAGCCACCCCTCCACCTTCCACAAGGCCAGCGCCACCTGACCCGCACTGCTCCGGGCCTGGAAGAAGCGCCGCACCTCGGTGGCCACCTCCCCCAGCTCGAAGCTTCCCCGCGCCGGGGCCGGATCCTGGTCCCGGAGCCACGGAAGGCGGCGAGCCACCACGTCGGCAGCGGCCTCGAGGCCGGCCTCGTCACTCCCTGACACCACGAGCACCGCCCGGTCGTCCACCGCCCGGGCCACCATCTCCACGGACCCCCGGCCGGCTCGCTCCTGCCGGGTGTCGGCCGAAAGGCCCAGACGGCCCTCGTCCCGCAGGCGCCGGGTGGTGTAATGGTCCACCCCGTAGAGAATGGGGAAACCCAGCTCCTCCGCCGGGTCGTCCCGGCCCGCCGCATGCACCAGGGGGAGTCGGAGGCCCGCTGTCTCCAGCGCGATCCGCTGCGCCATTCGTACCGCGCCGCCGGCACCCTCACCGCCCGACAGCGAGATGTGGGCCTCGGTGCGGTCCGGAATCAGGTCCTGGCGGCTGTCGCGATAGATGCCCTCCAGGGTGAAGATCTCGTGGAGGGAGAAGGCAGAGACCGACCGGGGCTGCCACGCCCCCAGTTCCTCCGGTCGCCAGCGGCGCTCCGGTACGAAGCGGTGCACCTCGTCGGCGCCGTCGGGGCCCACCAGTCGGAGATCCAGGCGCAGCAGGCCATCCGGGATGAGTCCGGCCAGCCCGTCCTCGTCCCGCGCCAGACCGCGGCGAAGCCGCTCCACCTCTTCGGCGTCTGAAGCCTCCAGCACGCCTTCCAGCCGGACCAGCCCCGCACGGCTGGCCGAGACCACCGCCCGCCGGAGGGTGAGGCCCGTGGGGGGCTCCGCCGCGTCCTCTTCTTCCCCTGCAAAGTACTTCGTGAGCGCCTCGGCCAGCTCCCGGTAGCTCTGGCCGTCGGGAAGCCAGAGGGCAGGATAACGGCCCGCCAGGTAATCGGCGGCCGCCAGCAAACCCGTGTCGTCGCCACCGGCCACCCACACGCCGCCGCCGGGGAGCCGGTGGGAGGGAGAGAGCCACTGGACGGCCCCCTCCCCGGGAGCCAGGTCGGCCAGTGCGCCCCGGGGGTCCACCCCGGCCACGTCCAGGAG
>SKVI01000037.1 GCA_007129525.1 Gemmatimonadota bacterium
CGGTCTGGTGGGTCGTCAACGCACGGCGACGGACCGCAGGGTGACCCCCACGATCCGCCGCCTCGTCCCCCCCGGGACGTTCAACCTATCGAACTGGACTCAGTTCCCGAAGGACCTCCTCCACTGCGTCGGCTCCGGATCCGGCCTCGGCCAGCGGCGGGACGCTTCCGCTCAGGGGAAGCCCGAAGAGCCGAATGAAGCCCTCCGCGTCCCTCTGGTCGTAGACCCCGTCCTCTCCGAAGGTGGCCAGGGCCTCGTCGTAGAGCGAATTGGGGCTCTGGCGGCTCACTACGCGGGCACTCCCGCGGTAGAGCTTCAGCCGAACCGAGCCGGTGACCCGGCGCATGAGGCTATCCACCATGGCGTCCAGCGCCTCCCGCTCGGGCGTCCACCAGCGACCCTCGTAGACCAGATCCGCGTACCGGGGCGCCAGCTGATCCTTGAGGGCGAGGGAGCGACGATGAAGCACGAGCTGCTCCAGCTCCTGCAGCGCAGTGTACAGCAGCGTCCCCCCCGGGGTCTCGTAGATCCCCCGGGACTTCATGCCCACCAGGCGGTCTTCCACCACGTCGGCGCGGCCAACCCCGTGCCGTCCGCCCACCTCGTTCAGCGTCTCCAGGAGCCGAACCGGGTCCATGGGCTCCCCGTTCACTGTGGCGGGGAAGCCCTGGCGGAAGCCCAGCTCCAGATGCTCGGGCTCGCCCGGTCCCTGCTCCGGGGCCGTGGTCCAGAGGAAGGTCTCCTCGTCGGGCTCGTAGGCCGGATCTTCCAGCGGGCCGCCCTCATGCGAGATGTGCCAGAGGTTCTCGTCCCTGGAGTAGAGCTTGGTCTCGTCCACCTCCAGGGGGATGCCCCGGACCCGGGCGAAGGCCAGGGCCTCTTCCCGCGAGCGGATGGACCACTCCCGCCAGGGAGCGATGACCCGGAGGTCGGGCGCCAGGGCCTGGAAGGTGAGCTCGAAGCGGACCTGGTCGTTTCCCTTGCCCGTGCACCCGTGCGCCACGGCCGAGGCCCCCACTCGCCGGGCCACCTCCACCTGCCGACGCCCGATGATGGGACGGGCCATGGAGGTCCCCAGGAGATACTTCCGCCCGTAGACCGCCCCGGCCCGCAGTGCGGGCCAGATGTACTCCCGGACGAAGCTCTCCCGGAGATCCTCACCGAAATAGGCCGACGCCCCCGTGGCCAGCGCCTTCTCCTCGAGTCCCTCCAGCCCGCCGGTCTGACCCACGTCGGCCGCCATGCAGATCACCTCTGCATCGTAGGTCTCCTTGAGCCACGGTACGATGACCGAAGTGTCGAGTCCTCCCGAATATGCCAATACGACCTTGAAGGCCATGAAGTCCCTCGTCTGTATGCTGTATAAGTGAGATTACCCTGCATTCTTAGCGGATAATTATACACCTGAGGGGGCATGGGTCAAGCCCTGCGCGGCGGGCCTCCACGCCTTCCGCCGCCTCCTACCGGATCCCCACGTCCAGAAGCAGGGTGCGTTCCTCGCACCCCACCCTGAAGGGGCAGCCGGTGCAGTCCCGTCGGATCTTCTCCGGCACCAGCTCCCGACTCACCTCTCGAAAGCCCATGCGAAGGAAGGGACCGGGGCGAAGGGTCATGGCAAAGACCCGGGTGAATCCCCGCAGGAGGGCTTCGTCGACCGCCTGGACGAGGAGCTCCGTGCCCACACCCCTCCCCTGCCAGTCTTCCGAAACCGCGAAGCCCACCATCTCGGCCAATTCGGCATGAAAGGGACGAATTCCTATGCATCCCACCACCTGTCCCGCTCCAGACCGGGCCACCCTGTACTGCCGGATGGCTCGCCGGATGGCCGACTCACTCCGGGGTAGCATGAGTCCGCGTTCGGCATGGGGACGGATGACCTCGGCAATGGCCGCGGCGTCGCTCGGCCGCGCTCGCTGAAGTCGGCAAGGCGGAGGTGAGAGGGCAATCCCCTCCTCGAGGTGCAGGGCCGGGACCGGATCCCGGCGCTCAAGCTGTGGGGCGGCCATCATCCCAGGCACCTCGAGAGGATCTCCACGGCCCGCTCCATCTCCGGGCGTGTCACGGTGAGGGGCGGCAGGAGCCGCACCACGTCAGGGCCGGCTCCCACCAGCAGGAGACCCTCGTCCAATGCCTTCTCCACCACCGGTCCCGACTCCTCCTCCAGCTCGAGACCCCACATGAGCCCCCGACCCCGGATCTCCCTGATCCGGCCCGGTCGCTCTTCCCTCACGGTCTCCAGAAGCCCCAGGAGGTGCGCCCCCTTCTCCCGCACCTCTGCCAGAAACGCGGGCTCCGCGATGGTCGAGACCACGGCGTGGGCCACACCGGCCACCAGGGGACCGCCCCCAAAGGTGGTTCCGTGGTCTCCCCGGCGGATCGTATCGGCCACCTCTTCACTGAGGAGCACCGCGCCCATGGGAAGGCCTCCGGCCAGGGGCTTGGCCAGGGCCAGCAGGTCCGGACGGATCTCGGCCCCCTGGTGGGCGAAGAGCTGGCCCGTGCGTCCCAGTCCACACTGGACCTCGTCCAGGATCAGCAGAATATCGTGCTCCCGGGTCCACTGCCGGAGGCGCCGCAGGGTCTCTCCAGACAGGGGTCGCACGCCCCCCTCCCCCTGGATGGGCTCGGCGATGACGGCAGCGATCCGCTGGGGATCCAGCGTCGCCAGGGCATCGGGATCCGCCGGGTCGATGAACCGGGCGCCGGGCA
>SKVI01000313.1 GCA_007129525.1 Gemmatimonadota bacterium
CCTGGCCAACTCCGTTGCCAGGGCCAGGCCCGACACTCCGGCGCCCACGATGACGATCACGGTGTGCCTCCCGCGGCCCCGGTCCGGCGGCGGCGGGAGCCGGATTGCCCGTCCTCCTCGATCTCCGAGCGCCGTGGGAGGGTCAGGACGAGGCGGGTGGTGGCGTCGGGGCCCGATCTCACCGTGAGCTCTCCCCCTGCCTGTCGGGCCCGCTCGTGCATCCGGAGGAGGCCCGCGGGGTCGTTCCGGTGTCGCTGGGCCCTCAGACCACCGCCGTCGTCTTTCAGGACCGCCCGGACGTGATCATCCTCCACCTCCACCGCCACCTCGAGGCGAGAGGGGATCCCGTGCAGGACCGCTGTAGCCATCCCCTCCTGCACGATCCGATAGAGGGCCAGCGCCGACTCGGAGGTGAGCCGGACCCCGGTGAGAGTTCCGGCGATTCGTACCGGGACCCCGGTTTCTTCCGTGATCTGACGTCCGTGCACCTCCAGGGCGGCCAGGGGGCCCAGCTCGTCCAGCTCCGGGGGTCTGAGTCCCCGGCCGATCCGCTGGATTCCGGCCAGCGCGTCCAGGATTCCGGACCGCGCCGCCTCCAGCGGAGCTCCGGGAGTCTTGCTCGTTTCCGCCTCCAGGCGGTGCTGGGCGAGCTGGAGCTGGAGGAGGGCGGCGGAGAGGATCTGCGCGATGTCGTCGAAGAGCTCCTGGGCGATCCGCTTTCGCTCGGCCTCCTCCACCCGGGCCAGCTGGGTCGAGAGTCGCTGATGACGCACCTTTCCGGCCTCCACCGAATCCAGCATCTCGTTCACGAAGTGGATGAGGCGGGCGAACCGGCGGTCGGCCAGGGGCGACAGGGGTACGCGAGCCGCGGTGTCTCCCGCCTCGATCTGACGAGCGGTGTCCTCGACGCCCCGGAGGGGTAGGAGCGCCAGGTGCACCACGGCCCCGTTCAGCGCGATCATGAGGACCACGCCGGCGCCCCAGGCCGGCAGCAGCCAGCCCTCGTCTCCGCCGGTCAGGGGTGGGAGCGCCAGGGCCAGGATCCCGAGAAGGGCCAAGAGAGTGCCGTTGGCCACTACGATCTTGTAGAACAGGGGGACCCGAAGCAGACCCATGAGCCAGGCCGGGAGACTACCCACCTTACGTCTGTTCACACGGGCTGTCCTGGCTGAAGGTGGTCGATGACAACCAAATGTTGCATCTTTTGCCCGGTCGCTCTGTCGGGAGACGGCCGAGAATCGTGTGGGGAAATCCTCCACAGGGAGGTGGGATGAGAAGGCGTCAAGCATGAGCGAAGGGCCCGGCCGTACCGAAAGGGAGGGTGAGTTGCCCGCCGTGAGCTACCAGGCGGTCTTCGAGGCTTCGCCCGACGGCATCATCATTGTGGATGAAGAGGGAATTATTCGCGATGCCAACCCCCGGTCCGAGGAGCTCTTCGGATACAGTCGCGACGAGCTCGTGGGCAGCCTGGTGGAGCGCCTCGTTCCGCCAGAGGACCGGGAAGACCATCCGGCCAAGCGGGAGGAGTTCACCCGGCACCCCCGGATCCGGGGCATGGGAGCCGGCCTCGACCTGCGGGCCATCCGGAAGGACGGCCGGAGGATCCCGGTGGAGATCGGGCTCCGGCCCGTGGACACCGAAGAGGGACGCTTCGTCATCGCCGCCATCCGCGACACCAGCGAGCGAAAGCGGCTCCGGCGCCTGGGGGTGGGCTATCTCCAGATCATCGAGGAGGAGCGACGGCGGATTGCCCGTGAGCTCCACGACGACATTGCCCAATGCCTTGCGGCCCTCCTGATCCGGCTCCGGGTCCTGAGCCGCTCCGATGACCCGGACACCCGGGATCGGCTGCTGGCCCAGATGCACGACGAACTCACCTCGGCAGTGGAGGGGGTGCGCCGCATCTCCCGGGGACTTCGTCCTCCGGCGCTGGAGGACGTGGGCGTGGAGGCGGCCATCCGCTCGCACCTCCGGGCCTTCCTGCAGGAGTCTCCCCTGAAGCTGGAGCTCCACATCGACCCGGTGGAGGAGGTCCTCCCGCCAGATCAGCAACTGGTGGTCTACCGGGTCATCCAGGAGGCGGTCTCCAACGCGGTGCGCCACGCCCGGGCCACGGGAATCGAGGTGGAGGTTCGCCGGGTGCCCCACCAGGTGGTGGTGACGGTCACCGACGACGGGGTGGGCTTCGATCCCGAGGGGACCTTCCTGGACGGGGCGGGGCTGGGGCTGGTGGGGATGGAGGAACGCGCTCGGCTGGTGGGGGGAACGCTCCAGATCACGAGCCGGCCGGACCGGGGTACGGAGGTCACACTGCACATTCCCCTCGCAGGGAAGCACTCGCCGGTCCCGGGAGCGTCCCATGGCTGATCCCATCCGTGTCGTCCTGGCCGACGACCACACCATCTTCCGGGCGGGCCTGCGGGCGCTGCTGGAGCTGGAAGACGACGTGGAGGTGGTGGGGGAGGCGGCCACCGGAGACGAAGCCACCGAACGGGCCCGGGAGCTGCGTCCCGACGTGGTGGTCATGGATCTCTCCATGCCCGGAGGGAGTGGACTGGAGGCCACCCGTCGCATCGCCGCCCTGGAGCTGGGGGTCAAGGTCCTGGTCCTCACCGTGCACGCCGAGGAGGAGTACCTCGTTCCGGTGGTGGACGCCGGCGCCAGCGGGTACCTGACCAAGGCCAGCGCCGACCGGGATCTCATGGAG
>SKVI01000157.1 GCA_007129525.1 Gemmatimonadota bacterium
CGCACCGCCATGGACGAATCGACATCGAGATGATCGATGCGCAATCTTGTTTTTCACGACACCAATCTGGAGGTACCGAAGATGTGGATCATGAAGCGTGCCCTTCCCGTGGTGCCGGCTCTTGCCGTGCTGGCACTCCTGAATCCCCCCGCTGCAGCTGCGGACGAGACGCCCCCTTCCCCTGAAGCCGCGCCAGCGGCATCGGTGGAGGTGGACCCTGAGTGCGAGCCGTCGGACATGCCCCTGGAGGGGCGGGCCAGCCCCTACGACTCCGCTTCCGTCTCCGTGGGAGACGCCGTGTTGAAGATCTGCTACGGACGCCCATCCGCTCGGGGCCGGACCATGATCGGGGGCGAGCACGTGCCCTTCGGCCAGCTCTGGCGGACGGGGGCGAACGAGCCCACGACACTCCACGTCACGGCGCCGGTCTCCCTGGGTGGGATCCACCTGGACCCAGGCTCCTACGCCGTCTACACGATCCCCGGCGACGAGGACTGGGAGATCTTCGTGAGCCGCTCAACAGACCACTGGGGACTCCAGATCGATGAGGACGTGCGTGACCAGGAGGTGGGGTCCGTCACCGTTCCCCGGGAGCGACCCGACGAGCACGTGGAGACCTTTACCATCTCCTTTACGCCCCCCACAGCCCAGGGCACCGAGGTCATCATGGAGTGGGAGGACTTCCGTGTACGCCTGCCTGTGGAGGTGCACGGAGGCTGAATGAGGTGCTCGGAGGCCGAATGAGGCGGCACCCGCTGCGTTGACACCCGCGGCACGCTCGGGTTACCGTTGAACGGTGCGTATTGAGATTCGTTCTCAACCGCCTGCACCCGTGCGGGGGGCACTTCCCCTACCAGCCTTCGGACTCCCCATCGCTTCCATGAAAGACCCGGTCATACAACTCGAAGGGGTAACCAAGCGGTTCTGGCCCGGTCCGGTGACCGCAGTGGATGACGTGTCCCTGGAGGTGAGGGAAGGCGAGATCATGACCCTCCTGGGTCCCTCCGGGTGCGGAAAGACCACGGCCCTTCGCCTCATTGCCGGCTTCGAGGTACCCGACGAGGGCCGGATCCGTCTGGGGGACCGGGAGGTGGCCGGCCCCCGAGCCTGGGCCCCGCCGGAGAAGCGGGGCGTGGGAATGGTCTTCCAGGACTACGCACTCTTTCCACACCTGACGGTGGGAGAAAACGTCATGTTCGGCCTGGAGCGTCAGAGCCGGAGTGAGCGAAAGCGCCGGGCCCGGGAGGTGCTGGAGATCCTGGACCTGAAGGCCCACTTCAAGCGGTACCCCCACGAACTCTCCGGAGGCCAGCAACAGCGGGTGGCCCTCGCCAGGGCCCTGGCTCCCGAGCCGCTCCTGGTGCTCATGGACGAACCCTTCTCCAACCTGGATGCGCACCTCCGGGACCAGGTCCGGGACGAAGTGGTGGGGATTCTTCGCAAGGCGGGCGTCACCTGTATTCTGGTGAGCCACGATCAGCGCGACGCCCTGGCCATCTCGGACAGGGTGGCCGTCATGAACCAGGGGCGCGTAGAGCAGGTGGGCTCACCCCGGGAGATCTACAAGCACCCCGAGTCGGTCTTCGTGGCCACCTTCGTGGGCCGGACCAACCTCCTGCAGGGCCGTATCCAGAACGAGAACGGGTGTGTTCTGACGGATTTCGGTTCGTTCTGTCGAGTGGATCGGATCGGCCTTCCCAACGGATCGGACGTCATGGTTTCGGTCCGCCCCGACGGTTTCGAGCAATGCGACACCGGGACTCTCGCCGGGACCATCCTCTCCACCACCTATACCGGCGCGCAGGTGGAAGCCGAGGTGGCGATCCCCTCCGCCCACGGGGGAGACCGGAAGCTGGTGGTCCACCTGCCTCCCTCCCGGCACTACGAGATCGGGGAAGCGGTCCACCTCCGCGTGGTGCCCGAGTTCGCCTCCGTGGTCCGGAATGCCTGTCAGACCCTGGGGTTCACCTCCCCTGCGGCAGGCGACGCCCCGACTCCCTCCCCCGATCCGGAAGAGGAACCCCACGAGGACGAGCCGGGGGGCGTAGTGTCGGCATCCCCGGCCGGCGCTCTGGCCCGGGAGCTGGAAGAGGGCTGAGTGGGCTGGAGTCAACGTTCCGCCGTGGATCACCCCGCAAGCCAATATTCGGCCAGGCCGACCTGCTGCAGGAGCGCTCTGTAGCGCGGGTCGTTCCGAATCGGGTCGAAGGACGGATCGGCGACCAGGTCAACCACGAACACCCCGATCTGCCCGGATGCCAGGGCATTCTCCATGGAGTCGAAGACACTATCCTCCACCCGCCCCCCCGCCACTGCGGCCGAAAGGGCCCAGATCTGGAGCAGAGGATCCGGGGGAGGCCCGAGTCCGGCCGGCGCGGCGTCGGCGGGAAGCCCCTCCTCCAACAGTGAGTTCATGGCCATCACGGGGTGCATGCCCTCTTCCCGTCGGCGCTGAAGCTCCTCCTGGAGCTCACCGGAGAAGGCCGACTGGGCCAGGATCCGTGACCACGCGGAGTCGACCTGACCCAACTGGAGGTGGGCCAGCACTCCCACGTAGGGGTCCGGGCGACCCTCCGGGCGGTCGGGTATGCGTCGGAGCTGCTCCAGCGCCGCCCGCGGCTGCCGAGCGAAATAGAGGGTCCGGGCCAGGCTCCAGGCGATGATTTCCGAGAGCGGATCCCGCTCCGTGGCCCTTCGGGACGACG
>SKVI01000001.1 GCA_007129525.1 Gemmatimonadota bacterium
GCCTCGCCGGCGGGGGCGCACATCAGTGGAGCGCACCTGGTGGTGGATGGAGGCGAGAGCGTCGGCGGGAAGTTCAGCGGTCCAGATGAGGCTGCCGGGGCGGATTGACTGGCGGGCGAGGGCGCCCATGTTCGCATGAGGAGGCGAGGGAGGGCGGCCTTCGAACGCCGCCTTTCAGGTTTCATTCCAACCACTGGAGAGCGTTCGGTATGCAGGTACCCAGTCCCAACCGGCTTCTGGCGTGCGCCGTCGTGGCGGCTTTTCCTTTCTTGGGCCCCATTGGTCCGGCGGGGTTGGCCGCGCAGAATTCCGGTCAGGTGCAGCCGGCTCAGGATGAGGCCCAGTGGGAGGTGGCCCCCCGGCTCTGGGCCGGCGGTGGCCTGACGGTGGCCCAGCCCATGGGAGAGTTTGCCGACTACGTGAACGTGGGAATCGGGATCGGCGGCTTCTTCAGGGCAGGGCTGGATCAGCACGGGATCCTCAGCCTCAGGGCCGACCTGGGCTTCATGACCTATGGTCGCGAGACGCAGCGAATTCCCCTGAGTGAGACGGTGGGCACCCTCATCGAGGCCGACCTCACCACGTCCAACAATATCGTGGTGGTGGGGATCGGACCCGAGGTAGGCATCCCCGTAGGGCCGGTTCGGCTGTACGGCGGCGGGTCGGCGGGGTACACCTACTTTCACACCGACTCGGAGCTGGAGGGGACCCGACAGGACCAGGAACCACTCTTCAGAACCCGCAATCATTCCGATGGCGGGTTCGCCTGGAGCGGCGGCGGCGGACTCCAGGTGCAGGTCAGCGGAGGACGCACCCCGGTCCTGGTGGACCTGGGTGCCACCTACCACGCCAATGGCCGGCGCGAGTACGTGACCCGGGACGGGATCATCACCGACGCCGAGGGCCGTCCCGATATCCAGACCACCCGCTCCGACGCCGACTTCCTCGTCTGGCGTCTGGGCGTATCGGTGGGGCTCAGGCACGGACAGCCCTGACCGGGGCCGACGCCCGGATTCCGGTTCGGGGGTCCGTGGGCTTCGGCAGTGGGGGCCAGGGACGAACGAAGCAGGGGGAGGTCGTGTAATACGTTCCGATTCACCGGAGCCTGCCCCAAGTCCCCGAAGACCCGGCGGGCCTCCTCCGACTTCTCCCCGATTCGGATCAGCCGAATGCAACTGCGTCCCGGTCTCTGTCAGCCCCTCCGGGGGCTCCTGGCCCCATCCGCCCTGCTCTGGGCGGCGGTGGCCCTTTTCGTGCTGCCTCCAGCCGCCGGCGCCCAGGACGCCCAGAGCATCCTCCAGGCTGCCGCCGATCGGCACCAGGCGCTCTCGGCCCTCTGCGCCGATTTCCGGCAGGTGGTGGACAACGACATCCTCCGGCAGGTCACCCGGAGCCGGGGAGAGCTGTGCCAGGCCGGCTCCGAGCTCTTTGAGATGCGCTTCACCGACCCCGCGGGAGACCGGGTGGTGGCCGACGGCGAACACATCTGGATCTACCTCCCCAGCGCCGACCCCGGCCAGGTCTTCCAGGGCACTCTGAACGGTGGCGGGCAATTCGACCTCCACCGCGAGCTCCTGGCCGACCCCGGAGAGCGCTATGTCCCCACCCTGCAGGGTGGGGAGGAGGTAGACGGCCGGCGTACCCATGTGCTGGCCCTCGAGCCCACCGGTCTTTCGCCCTTCCTGCGGGCCCGGGTCTGGGTCGACGCCTCGGACCACATGGTCCGCAAGCTGGAGATCACCGAGGACGAGGGCTTCGTCCGCACGGTGGAGCTCTCGGGGTTGGAGTTGAACCCCAGGATTCCGCCGGAGCGCTTCCGGTTCGAGCCGCCCTCCGGCGTTCAGGTGATCCGGCGATGAGCGGTCGGCTCCGGACCCGGGAGCTTCCGGTGTTTCCGGTGACGGCCGATCCGGTACGGCCGGAGGTCTCGCCGGAGGTGGAGTCGGTGGACCACGAGTTTCCGGCCGCCGGTCCCGAGGAGGGCCCCCGCATCGGTCTCGTCACCCTGGGCTGCGACAAGAACACCGTTGACTCGGAGCGCATGATGGCCGCCCTGGTGGGCCACGGTGCCCGGGTGGCGCCGGGGGTCGAGGGTGCCGAGGTGGTGGTGGTGAACACCTGCGGCTTCATCGACCAGGCCAAGGAGGAGTCCATCGACACCATCCTGGAGGCCTGCGCGCTGAAGGACCGGGGTCAGGTGAAGGCGGTGGTGGCGGTGGGATGCCTTGTACAGCGATACAAGGAGGAGCTCTCGGAGCAGATCCCCGAGGTGGACCTCTTCATGGGGCTCACCGAAATGCAGGGGCTGGTGCCGGAGCTGCGGGAGCGGGGGCTTCTTCCCAAGGAACCTCCGGCGGTGCCCAACATGGAGCGGCCCCTCCGGATCCTTTCCACCGACACACCCCACACCTCGCACCTCAAGATCAGCGAGGGCTGCGATCACACCTGCGCCTTCTGCGCCATCCCCCACATGCGGGGGCTGCACCGGTCGGCCCCCGTCCAGGAGCTGGTGCGCGAGGCCCGGGAGCTGGAAGCTCGGGGCGTACGGGAGCTGAACATCATCAGCCAGGACACCACCTGGTACGGCCGTGACCTGCGGCGAGCGGCGGTTCAGGCCGCCGGTCCCGGCGGAAGCCCCGAGACCACTCCCCTCCTGCCCGATCTTCTCCGGGCGCTGCTCGAGGGGACCACCCTGCCGTGGTACA
>SKVI01000159.1 GCA_007129525.1 Gemmatimonadota bacterium
CAGTGGGACCCCCTGGCGGTCTGGCGGCTCATCGAGCTCAAGCGTTCCCTCTTCAGGCTCTCCGAGCATGACCCCCGGCTGCGCCCCTGGCAGGATCGCCTCCTGGAGCTCGAGGGCATGGAGGCGGACCCCGTGAACCAGCTCCTGGCCGAGATCGAAGCTCGGTTTGGAGCGGGCGATACCTGGCCGCTGCGGGACGAGAGCCAGCTGGAGCTGTTTCAGAAGGGAGAGCGAGCCGCTTCGGACGAGGGGTGCCGCATCACGGTCCGGACGCGTGCCGGTGCCGTCTTCCACGGAACCTGGGATGAAGTCGTGCGACAGATCCGCGATGCCGCCGGCTTTTCACACGAATCGCCGGCCCACTTCATGCGCCGGCTGGCTGAGGGCTGGCACGAGCGATACGGCGTGCACATTCCCCTCACCGACGCGGAAAGCTTCTTGAGAGGGGCCGATGCGGCGGGGCTTTACCGCCTCAGCATCGATTCCCGATAGGGCCCTTCGCCACGAACCCCAGAACGCCACGAACCCCAGATCATTACTATGAGAGCCAGACTTTCCCTGGTGGACCGATTCTTCTCCACCCTGGTGGACGAGATTCGCGAGCAGGAGCCCTCCTACCTGAAGGCCCCCTTCACGGTGGCCGAGATCTATCAGACCCTCGTCCCCTACCGGACCCACCGCGACCGTATCGGAGCCGAGCTGAACGGTGACTATGAAGACGCTCTCCTGCGTCTTCTGGCCGGCGAGAAGGACTACCTGGAGTTGGAGTCCGATACGGCGCGGGAGCGGATCCGGCTCGAGTTGAGGTCGTCGAATCCCAATACCGGGCTCTACCGGGAGTACGCCGCCGTGGGCGTGCGCCTGAATCCGGAGAAGCTTCCGGAGGAAGGAGATGAGACGGCGCCCACCGACGAGGAGCTGGACACGCTGGTGGGAAGGGCGTTGGATTCGGCGCGCCGCGCCGGGGCCGATGACGATATGCGCCTGGATGACCTTCTGGGCGAGGCGCTGGATGATGACGGAGCCGACGCCGACGAGGCGGCCTCCGAAGAGACCGACTCTTCCGGATCGGGGACGGCGGTGGTGAGGTCGTCATCGGCCTCGACCGAATCCGGGGCGCCCGAGACGAAAGAAGCCGCCCGCAGCTCGGAAGCCGCTGCGGCCTCCGACAGGGTCAACGTCGACGCCATACCCGAGGACGTAGATATGAACGAGGTTCCCGATGCCTGCCCCGAGTGTTCCAGGACGCTCCCCAGCCGGGAGGGGCTCCGGTTCTGCGCCTACTGCGGGGTCAACGTCTTCGTGGTTCCGTGCTCGTCGTGTGACGAGGTCATGGAGCGCGACTGGAGTTTCTGCGTCATCTGCGGTGCCGCAGCCGACTGATACGCGGCTGAGGCGGGTCCACGGGCCAGCCCTCCTGCTGGCCCTGATCCTGGTAAGCGTTGGAGGGGGCTGCGAGCGAGCCGGCGGGCCTCCGTCAGACCCCGAGCTCCGGGAGTCCCTGGGCATCGCCGACCACATCCCCATTCACCAGGTTACTCTCAGTGGCCGCGGCGACCATAGCCGGGTCTTTCCGGCACACCTACAGGTGGAGCAGGGCGATGTGGTACAGTTCCGGGTCATGGACTGGAGGGTTCACCGCGTTCGCTTCTCGATGGACGAGATGGAACCCGATCCGAGTGAGTTCCTCCGAACCACCGGACAGGCCTCACCCGCGCCTTTGACGGAGCTCGACGCCAGACTCGTCCTCACCTTCGAGGGCGCACCCCCCGGGGAGTACCGCTTCGTGGTGGAGGGCTTCGGGGACCCGGTGGAGGGAAGCATCCGGGTCCGGGATCCCTGACCCGGCCGGTGGCGGACGAGGCCCTGCGCGCCTATACTCCACCCGCAATCCTCTGTGAAAATCCCACCTTTCTCGCCTCCGGCTCCAGCGTCCATGGCTCGACTCGCGGTTGTTCCAGGTGACGGCATCGGACCGGAGGTGATGGGCGAGGCGGTGCGGGTTCTGGCTGTCCTGGCCCAGCATCCGGAGCTGGAGCTGGAGTGGGACGAGTGGAATCTCGGCGCCGACCGGTTTCTCGAGACCGGTGTCAGCATCTCGGACCGGGAGTTCCAGAACCTGGCCGACGATTACGATGCCATTCTCCTGGGTGCCCTGGGCGATCCGCGGGTCCCCGGCAACGAACACGCCCGGGACATTCTCCTGGGACTTCGGTTCCGGCTGGACCTCTACGTGAACTACCGCCCGTGCAAGGTGAGGCACCCCCGGTATTCGCCTCTCCGGGATCCGGCCGGTGCAGCCATGGATGTGCGCATCTTTCGGGAGAACACTGAGGGGAGCTACGCAGGTGTGGGAGGCGCCCTTCGGCAGGGTACGCCGGAGGAGGTGGCCATACAGGAGGACGTGAACACCTATCGGGGCGTGGAGCGCATCATCCGGGCCGCCTTCGGTTATGCCCGGCGCCATGACCGTCGGCGGGTGACGATGGTGGACAAGGCCAACGCCATGGCGGCGTCGGGTGCGCTCTGGAGAAGGGTGTTCGAGGAGGTGGCCGCCGACTTCGCCGATATCGAGGCCCAGGCGATGTACGTGGACGCCATGGCCATGGACCTGGTGCGGCGCCCCGACCACCACCAGGTGGTGGTCACCTCAAACCTCTTCGGCGATATTCTGAGCGACCTGGGAGCGGTGTTGGCCGGAGGACTGGGCCTGGCGGCCTCGGCGAACACCCATCCCGGACGGCACGCGCTCTTCGAGCCGGTGCACGGTTCAGCGCCCGACATTGCAGGCCAGGGAACGGCGAACCCCATGGCTGCCATCCTCTGCGTGGCGCTCCTGCTGGACCACCTGGGTTGGCCCTGGGCGGCCGGGAGGCTCGAGGCGGCGGTAGAGGCTGCCCTGGCAGACGAGGTGGGGACCCCTGACCTGGGAGGTGACGCCGGCACCGTCCAGGTGGGCCGCTGGATCGCCGATCACCTGACCGATGACCGGACCCTGTGGGAGAGGCAAACAGATGAGTGAAGCCAAGAAGAGCATCGGAGAGATCCTTCAGGACATGGGGAGGGTCACCCAGGAGGACATCGAACGGGCCCTGGAGCATCAGCGCAGGGAGGGGGGGTACTTCGGTCAGGCGTTGGTGGCCCTGGGCGTGGTTCAGCAGGGAGAGCTGGAGTGGGGCCTCGCCTCGCAGTTCGAGATTCCCTACATCTTCCCCGAAGCGTCGGCGGTGGACCCCGAGACGGCTGGCCTGGTCACGCCGGAGTGGGCCCTGGCCAATGGCGCCCTCCCCATTGCCCGAATCGATGATCGCCTGACCCTGGCGGTGGATTCACCCCTCAAGACCGAAACGGCCGAAGAGCTGGCCCGAAAGACGGGTCTCAAGGTGGAACTGGCGCTGGCATCGAGCGCCAGCATCCGGAAGGTCATTCGCGAGGTGTTTTCCCGGGACGAGACGGAGCGGGACGAGCTGAATGAGACCGACGCCGTGACCACCCATGAGCTCAGGAGCCTCGCTCACCGGGACGGTGCCCGGAGCTGGGGACTCTCCGTGCGGGGTGACCGGGCCCTGGGGTGGTATCATGGCCGCCAGGGGACGCGGCGATTCCGCCTGCGGACCGGATGGAACGAGCTTCTGGAGCGGAGCCTCTCGCCTTCACCGGCCGAGCGACTCCCGGCCCGGGGGGAAGGGGCGTGGATGGCGCAGTTTCGTGAAGGTGGCGGACACTCCGTGGTGGATGTGAAGGGACTCTCCACCGCCGCCGGCTACGAGCTCCTCTTCACCCCCCGGGAGGAGGACGAGGACGAGCCGCACGTGCCGGAGCCCCCTGAAGAAATCCTGGACGAGCTGCGTCTGATCTTGCAGGAGGGAGGCCTGATCCTGGCCGTTCGGTCGGCCCCGGAGCGCCTGGGGTGGCAGCTGCTCCCCCATCTCCCCGACCTTCTCCTTCCCCAGGGGCATCGCTCCCTTCACCTCTCCACCCGGGAAGGGCCGCCACCCCCCCGTGCCATTCTCACCCTTCCACTGGAGGGACCGGATACGGCCACCCAACGGCGTCTGAAGGAGCTGCGGGAATTCCGGTTCGACTCGGTGGCCGTGGAACTGGACAAGGGGCACCACGGGATCTGGGAGGCCACCCTGGAGTTGGCCCCGGTGATCTTCGTGCACCTGTTCCGGGAACACGAACCCGGGGCCTCCGAGAAGGGGGAAGAGCCGGCGTCCGCCCCGGAGGGCGTGACCTGGATTCTCGACGTGGAAAAGGAAACGGACGGCGCATGGACGTGGAGCCTGGAGCCGGTGGAGGGGTGACGCCGATTCCGCCCGATCCCTGGATGACCCCGACCTGTTAAGAGCTGGAGGTAACGGCCACGATGGCGAAGATCGATCAATTCTTGAAGGCGTTGGCGGAAAACGGAGGCTCAGATCTGCATCTGACCACCGGCGCCAAACCCCTGATGCGTCTGCACGGGGTCATGAAGCCCTTTCCCTTCCGCGAGCTCACCGCTCGCGACATGGAGTCGCTGGTCTACGAGATCATGCGGGACGAGTGGCGACAGACCTTCGAAGAGACCATGGACTTCGACTTCGCCTACGAGATCCCCGACGTGGCCCGCTTTCGGGTCAATGTGTTCTGGCAGCGGAAGGGGATGGGGGCCGTCTTCCGGACGATTCCCACCGACATCCTCACCGCGGATCAGCTCGGGCTGCCCCCTGCGGTGCGGCGGTTCGCCGAGCTGTCCAAGGGGCTCATACTGGTCACCGGCCCCACCGGGTCGGGCAAGTCCACGACCCTGGCGGCCCTCGTCGATCTCATCAACGAGCAGCGAACCGACCACATCCTCACCATTGAGGATCCCATCGAGTTCACCCACCAGAACAAGAGCTGTCTGGTGAATCAGCGGGAGGTGGGCACCAACACCCGCTCCTTTGCCACGGCGCTCCGGGCTGCGCTCCGGGAGGACCCGGACGTGATCCTGGTAGGTGAGATGCGCGACCGCGAGACCATCGAGCTGGGCATGACCGCAGCCGAGACCGGGCACCTGGTGTTTGGCACCCTCCATACCAATTCGGCCCCCAAGACGGTGGATCGTATCATCGACGTCTTCCCGGCGGACCAGCAGCCCCAGATTCGTTCTATGCTGGCCGAGTCGCTGAAGGGGGTCATCTCGCAGGTCCTGCTGAAGAAGAAGGGTGGAAAGGGCCGGGTGGCCGCCCTGGAGGTCATGGTGGGCACGTCGGCGCTGGCGAACATGATTCGTGAAAACAAGGTGCACCAGATCCCCTCCATCATCCAGACGGGGAAGCGGGAAGGGATGCAGCTCCTGGACCAGCATATCATGGACCACCTCATGGCCGGGCTCATCGAGCCCGGGGAAGCCTACGCCAAGGCGCACAACAAGCAGATTTTCGAGTCGCACCTGAAGGAGGCTGAAGAAGGCGCCTGAACCCCGTTCACGGGCCGGGGTACCGGGCCCGGAGCACTGAACCAACCGTGACAACCGGGTGGCCGCTCCGGCAGCTTTCGGGGCGCCGCCGATTCAAGAGAGGGGTTTGGATGACGACTCAGGGACAAGAGCGAGAGGTGGTCTTCCTTTCCGGAACCAGAACGGCTTTCGGTACATTCGGGGGAAGCCTGAAGGACCTGTCCGCCACCCAGTTGGGCGTGGCGTCGGCCAGGGGAGCGTTGGAGCAGGCGGAGGTGGAGCCGGGAGAGGTGGACCACGTCATCTACGGAAACGCGCTCCAGACCTCCTCCGACGCCATCTATCTGGCCCGACACGTAGGGCTCGACGCTGGCGTCCCCCAGGAGGTGCCCGCCGTCACCGTGAACCGGCTTTGTGGCTCCGGGTTCCAGTCCATCGTCCAGGGTGCCCAGGAGATTCTCCTGGGCGACGCTGAGGTGACCCTCTGCGGGGGCACCGAATCCATGAGCCAGGCTCCCCACGTGGTCAGGGGTGCCCGCTGGGGGCGTCTCCGCCTGGGAGACGCCGGCGGAAACTTCGAGGACCTTCTCTGGCAGGCCCTCCTGGACACCAACTGCGGGCTCACCATGGCGCAGACCGCAGAGGAACTGGCGGATCGTTATGGTGTGACCCGGGACGAGGCCGACCAGATGGCGCTCCGCAGCCAGAAGCGGGCCGCTGCTGCGTGGGATGACGGTCGTTTCTCCCCGGAGGTGGTTCCGGTGACGGTGCGGACCCGGAAGGGCGAGATGGAGTTCGCCCGGGACGAGCACATACGCCCCGATACCACCATGGAAGCTCTGTCCGGACTTCGGCCCTACTTCAGAAAGGACGGGCTGGTGACTGCGGGGAACGCCTCGGGGATCGGCGACGGTTCGGCGTCTGCTGTCATGGCCTCCCGGAGCTGGGCCGACTCGAATGGCAAGAAGCCCCTGGGTCGCCTGGTGTCGTGGGCCTTCGTGGGAGTGGAACCCAGCATCATGGGGATCGGACCCGCGCCGGCCATCCGGGCCGCGCTGGAGCGTGCCGAGCTGGCCCTGGACGACATGGACCTGGTGGAGGTGAACGAGGCCTTCGCCCCCCAGTACATGGCCGTGGAAAAGGAGCTGGGACTGGATCCCGAGCGCACCAATGTGAATGGGGGAGCCATTGCCCTCACCCATCCCCTGGCGGCCTCGGGGAGCCGAATCACCGTCCACCTCATTCACGAACTCCGGCGACGGGGTGCCCGGTACGGGGTGGGGGCCGCCTGTATCGGAGGAGGACAGGGCGGTGCCGTGGTGGTGGAGGCCTTCTAAGCGCCGACTGGAGTGCAGCAACGACGCTCAAGGCGAACCCGAGAAAAGGAGACCGAGCAGGTGAGTATTCAGAAGGTAGGCGTGGCAGGATGCGGACTCATGGGAAGCGGAATTGCCGAGGTCGCCGCCCGGGCGGAGCTTGACGTGGTGGTCCGGGAGGTGGACGAGTCGTCGGTAAAGGCGGGCCGGGGCCGCATCGAGAAGTCGCTGGGACGGGCCGTCAAGAAGGAGAAGATCAGCGCCGAGGAGCGCGACGAGATCCTGGGACGGATCCGTTTCACCACCGAGCTGGAGGAGCTGGCCGACCGTGACCTGGTCATTGAGGCGGTGGTGGAGGACCTGGAAATAAAGAACCAGCTGTTTCAGCGTCTGGACGAGCTTTGCGGCGCCG
Source organism: Gemmatimonadota bacterium (assembly GCA_007129525.1). Classification (GTDB taxonomy): domain Bacteria; phylum Gemmatimonadota; class Gemmatimonadetes; order Longimicrobiales; family Gaopeijiaceae; genus PWLA01. The sequence goes on from SKVI01000159.1 coordinate 7,151, forward strand.
AGACCATCTTCGCGTCGAACACCTCGTCGCTCACCATTACCGACATGGCTGCGGCTGTGAATCGCCCGGATCGGGTGGTGGGTTTGCACTTCTTCAACCCCGTGCCGGTGATGAAGCTGGTGGAGGTGGTGCGGACCATCGCCACCTCCGACGAGACCTTCGACCGGGCCTTCCGGTTCGCCCGCGAGGTGGGCAAGGAGCCCATCGCCGCCCGGGACAACTCGGGCTTCGTCGTGAATCTGCTGCTGGTTCCCTACATGCTGGACGCCATCCGCCAGCTCGAGCGGGGCGTGGCCTCTATGACCGACATGGACAAGGCCATGGTCCTGGGCTGCGGGTATCCCATGGGTCCGTTCACCCTCTGCGACTTCGTGGGCAACGACACCACCCTTCGGATCGCCGAGATCATGTTCGACGAGTATCGGGAGGAGCGCTATGCTCCGCCCCCGCTCCTGAAGCGCCTGGTAGCCATGGGCCGCTTCGGGCGGAAGTCCGGGAAGGGGTTCTACGACTACTCGGGTGACGAGCCGGTGCCCCTCCCCGTCTGAGCGGGTCCGGACCCCAAAGAAGAAGCGGCCCCCCCCTGACGTCGGGAGGGGCCGCTTTTTCATGTCAAACGCCCCGCGAGAACCCCGCGGTGCGAATCGGGCTGTCTAACGGCGGGGTCTTGAATCCCGACGCTGCCGACGACGCTCCCTGCGAATGGCGGCTTCCCGCTTCCGCTTCCGCTGGGCGCTGGGCTTTTCGTAGAAGCGGCGCTTCCGCAGCTCCGAGTACAGACCGGACCGCTGAACCTTCCGCTTGAACTTCCTCAACGCCCGTTCCAGGTTCTCGCCTTCCTGAACGATTACTTCCAAGAGACTCACACTCCTTCGATTGGTCGGTGCCACAAATCAGTCGACTGAATCATGCAATTTAGTCGCTGCCCCGGGCGAGATCAACCTCGTGGTCAGGCGAGGAGCCCCTCCCTGTGCAGGGCATGGGTGTAGAGGCGATACGACTCCTCGTTGGCCAGGTAGTCCTGTGCCCATACCTCGAAGGGAGGGAGTGGGAGCATGTTCTCGATGTGCTCCACCACCATCATGGCGAACTGGAGCCGGTCCCGGGCACCGAAGTCGAAGCTGCGGCCATCCAGTATCCGTGCCACCGCCCTCTGGAAATCTTCCGGTTCCACCAGCGAGATGAAGTGGGCCACCTGGTCCATCCGGTAGGACGCGTAGATGGACCGAAGCTCTGCCAGGGTGCGGCCCTCCACCGCGTCGGCCTCCTCTTCCCATTCACCGGCCAGCTCCCGGGAATTGGAACGCACCAGCTCGCCGAACCACTGCCGGAGTCTGGGCGGGTCCCGTTCCTGTCGCTCCCGGGTGTGGAGGGCTGACGCCAGGAGCCCGGACAGGAGCGGGCGCCCCAGGCCACGGGCCTTCTGGTCGATGGCCTCTTCCGACGATTCCAGGAAGATGTCGGCGGTCCGGATCTCGCCATCGTCCGCCTCACCGTCCCGGGGACGAAAGGAGAAGTACCCCTGCCAGCGACCGTTCTCACCCCGGAAGGTCACCAGGAAGCAGGCCCAGGATTCCCCGTCCCGTTCCAGGAATCCCACCGAGCGTCGATTCAGGCGGTCGTCTGATGGCACCACGGATCTGGTAGCGTGGGGTTGGGGACTCTGGGTCCGGAGCGTCGACGCTCCGGCGGACGGGTACGCAAAAAGATGGTGCTGGCGGCCGGGGCGAGCAAGGAAGGCCTCCCACCGGCCGGCTGACGGGGTTCCCCACTGCGGCCTCCCGACGTCTCTTGCGAGCCTCGGAAGTGGAGGGTTATGGTGGAGCCCCCCGGGGGGTGGCTCCTCGGGTGGAACCGATTGGATGGATAAACGAAAAAGAGCCCCCGGCCGGCAACCGGAGGCTCTCCCGAACGGCATGGGCCTGGCGAGCCCACGACATTCCTTCATGACTGTTGGAAGTCTACGGCCCGCCTCCGGCAGGTGTCAAGGGGAGGGGTGCGCCCAGTTGTTTCCTCTTCCCGGGCACGACGTCGTCCGGTGCCCGCCGGGCGCCGAGTTCGCTTTTCGGGGGAGCCTCCCGGTCCGCCAGGGCCAACGCAATGGGAGGAACACGGATGATCCCCTCACCGGGAACCGGAGGACACGTCCAGAGGGCTCCCCTTCTCACAGGCGTCTCTGGCGCCGCCCTGACCCGAGCGGTGCTCCGATACACGACGAGCGAAGATCGCTCCCTGCCCGGTGGCCGGATGGCCGACATCGGGCTCGGGGTGGTCCTCGAGTCCGGTGGGGGTGGAGAGTCCGAGATCCTGGATCTGGGAAGCGGGAACGTCCATTCGACGGCGCTGACGGGACCACTGGTCATCCTGGGATGGGCCTACACGTCCACCGTCTCCCGGCTGCGCGGGGTCCGCTCCGATGATCCCGAGGCGCTCAGGCGCCTTGTTTTCGACATGGCTCTCCGGGTTCTGGACGAGAGCGGGTTCAGCTCCCTCACCCGGCCCGTGCTCCTGCGCATCGGTTTCCGGGACCTGGTTCGGGACATGGACCTGCACGAGGGGACCGCCGTCCGACTTCTACTTCCCGGAGGTCGGGTGGCCCGTATGCACCTGGACTACGAAAGCGCGACCCTGGTGGTCCGGACCGGCGCAACCGAGCGGCACCAGGTCCTGGAAGCCGCTCTCGCCAGCGCCTTCGACGGGGTGGAGCTTCTGGGGGGTCGGTCAAGCGACGCCGCGGGGCTCCACGCCTACCACCTTCCCTTTCCGGTTCCGGGCAGCGTGGACCGGACCCGGCGGCTCCTGAGTCGACTCCGCCGCGGGATCTTCCACCTGCTGGCGCGGTTTGAGCCGGACCGGTATCGGGCGGTCCGGGAACAGGTGGAGACTTTCGGGGCCCGAGACTCCCTGGCCCGACTGGAGTCCAGGAGAGCTGACTCGACGTTGGAACGGCTGAGTCGCCGTCGCCGAAAGCGCGCCCGGGGTGACGGCTCGGTTCGTCTGGACGTCACTCGAGGGAAGGTGCACTGATGCCCCCCATGTACGAGACCCCGGGAGTGCGGCCAACCACGATCCGGGGAGGTCGGTTCGCCAGCCCCACCCCCCCGGGAATGGAGGGCCTCCGGGGCCTTTACGAGAGGTACTGTGACCAGGAGGCCCGGGCCCTGCTCCAGCTCATTCCACGTGACGGGCTCCGGTCGCTGTATCGGACGCTTCGGGCCCGGACCGCCGTCCTGCCGGAGCCGGAGGACCCCGATC
>SKVI01000400.1 GCA_007129525.1 Gemmatimonadota bacterium
GCCCAGCTCGCCGAAGCGACGGTCGATGGCGGTCCGCTGCTGGAGGGCCGTGGCTGCTGGTTCCCGGTAGGCGCCCTTCACCAGACGGATGGCCGGATCCAGGGGAAGGAGCGCCTCCAGGTCGTCAGGGGTCCGGTGCAGGTAGGCCTGCAGGCACACGCCGACGCCCGCGTGTCGGGAACGGAGTTCGCGATAGGCCTCCAGCGTCCGGTCGACGTATCCCGAGTCTTCCATGTCGATCCAGAGGCGGACCCCGGCGGCGGCCGAGGTCCGGGCCAGCTCGTGGAGAGCCGCCCGGCAGAGGGATTCGTCCAGGTCCATTCCGAGCTGGGTGGGCTTCACCGAGATCTCCATGTCCAGGTCCCGATCTCGGATCGAGCCCAGCGCCTCCCCATACTCCGCCACCACGTCCTCCACCGCCTGCCGATCCTCCACGTTCTCGCCGAGAAAGGTGAGGATGGTGGGCGTTCCCTCGGCCTCCAGCGTCGCGGCGGCCGACAGGGCGGCCTCCAGCTTCTCGCCGGGCATGAAGCGCCGCACCGCCCGACGAACCGGCGGCAGGCGGGGCACCCAACGCCGAAGGATCCGGCTCCGGGAGGCCTGCAGGAGAAGCCACCGGAGCATCAGCCCGGCATCCCTGCGCTCAAGCGGTCCAGCGCGTCTGCGCCCCACCGTCGCACCACCTGCCAGCCCACCCCGAACGCCACCACCAGGAGCCCGACATTCACCGCCGGCAGGAATCGGCGGACCTCATCCGGGTCCAGCCATCCCACCAGCAGGGTCCCCACCACCGCCGCCAGGCCGAACCAGAGCACGCCTCCTGCCGCCAGCGCCGCCGTGAACCGGACCAGAGGGGCCGCGAGGCCCTGCCGCACCATGACCAGGGCGCTGATCACCGACATGGGAAAGAGCGCGGCGCTGGCCATTTCCCGAAGGTACCGGGCATGCCGGGGGACGGCCGCCTCCACCAGCACCCCGAAGTAGACCGCCAGGAAGAACCAGAGGACCACCCCCAGGCCGGCTCCCACCACCACCATCCGCCCGGTCATGACCACGAGGTGCTGGAAGATCCCATGGGAGGGCGAAGCTCGGTGGGACGATGGAGGACGGAAAGCGACCTGAGATTGACTGCGACACAGAGTGGCCCGGGGAGGTCCCGAGGGCAAGCCCCTTGTGCTCCGACGCCCCGGCGCCCAGGATCCCGTTCGGACACCGAAGTCACCAGCGACCCGGTACGTCGGGACGCAGCCAACTTCAGGGGGGAACGGGATGGGAAGCCAGCGCGTCAGTCGAATCAGGGGCACGGGGAGCTTCCTTCCTCCCACGGTCCTGACCAACGCTCAGCTCTTCGAGGTGGAGAGCATACGAGACGGCTTCGACGTAGAGCGCGCCCGGAGCTCGCTCCGGGACGAAGGCGACGCCGAATCGCTGGCACCAGTGGAGGTGTTCGACCGCTGGGCCCGCCAGGTCACCGGGATCCGGGAACGCCGGGTGGCGGCCGCAGACGACGGTCTCACCACTGAGGCCATGTGTGCCCATGCGTCTCGAGATGCCCTGGACCGGGCAGGCATCGACGCCCGGGACGTGGACCTGATCCTGGTGGCGTCGGTGACGCCGTCGGACAACGTTCCCAACGCCGCCTGCACCGTGGGCCACCTCCTGGGGATCCCGGAAACGGGCGGCTTCACGCTGAACGGGGCCTGCACGGGGTTCGTCCATGCGCTGGCCGCAGCCCACGGCTTCATCCAGAGCGGCACGGCGGAGGTCGTGCTGGCGGTAGCCGGCGACGTTCTGACCCGGATCACCAATTACGGCGACCCCACCACCGCCGTGCTCTTCTCCGACGGCGCCGGCGCCGCCGTCCTGACCGCCGGGAGCGAAAGTGGCGTGCTGGGCCCGCCCTTCCTCTCCGCGGATTACGCCCGGGAGCACCTCTATATCGTAGGCCAGGGGTGGGAGACGGAGGCCGACCCCCGTCCCCGACTCCGCATGGGCGGAGGTCCCCGAGTGCTCCGGCGGGCCATCCAGGCCATGGCCAACGCCGCGGACGAAGCCCTCAGCCGGGCCGGCCTGGACTGGGACACGGTGGACCTGGTGGTGCCCCACCAGGCGAACCTCCGGATCACCCGGGGGCTGGAGAATCACCTGGAGCTGCCCAGGGGTCGAGTGGTGCACACCATCGAGCGGTACGGGAACTGCTCGGCAGCCACGGTGGGGATCGCCCTCGACGAATCCCTCCGAGGCGTCCACGGCCCCCTTCCCGACCCCGCACGGGTGGTGCTCACTGCCGTGGGCGGCGGATACACGACGGCGGCGATGGTGGTGGATATCTGAGCTTTGAGCGCCTCTTGACAGACGGCCCCTCCGGAGCGCACCCTGTCGCATCATGATCCAGAGCGTGCGATTTACCGACCTGCCCCCCTTCTTTACGACCCGCACCGCGGGCCGCAGGGAGAGGTGCATGTAGATCTGACCTGATCGCACTCGACCCGGAATCGGCGGCCCGTGGACTCTCCACGGGCCGCTTTTTTTGTACCCTCGAGCGAGACTCCCATGAACACGACACCACCCCATGAAGGACCATCGATCAGAGCCCTCACCCACCTGCGCGCTCGAATTGAAGAAGCGGATCGGGAGTTGGTGGAGCTCCTGGCCCGGCGGTGCCGCCTGGCGGAGGCCATCGGTGCTCGGAAACGGGAGGAAGGGCTCCCTCTGGCCGATCCGGCCCGGGAGGCTCGAGTCGTCCGCTGCGCCGCCGTCGAAGCCCGATCCCGGGGACTGGACGAAGAGGGAGTACGCCAGATCCTCTGGTCCGTCATCGGACTGGCGCGCCAGGTCCAGGACAGAAACCCGGAGAACACCCCATGAACGCCCGTCGTTCGGAAAACGATCCCCGCACCCCCCTTCCCCAGGTGGCCTTCCAGGGCGAGGCCGGCGCCTTCAGCGAGGAGGCCATCCGGGCCCACTTCGGGAATGAAGCCGTGCCGCTTCCCTGCGCCAGCTTCCAGGAACTGGTCCAACGGGTGTCCGGCGGCGAGGCGGAACTGGGAATGATCCCCGTGGAGAACTCGCTGGCCGGAAGCGTGGCGCCGGCCTACGACGCCCTCATGGAGGGGACGGTAGAGATCCTGGCCGAGGTAATCCGACCCATCCGCCTCTGCCTCATGGCCCTCCCAGGGATGAGGACGGAGGAGCTGACCAGGGTCATCTCGCACCCGGTGGCGCTGGCCCAGTGCGGCGACTTCCTGGGAGGGCTGGAAGACGTGGAACGGGTGGCCGTTCCCGACACGGCAGGCGCGGCCCGGAGGGTCGCCCGGGAGAGGCGTCGGGAGGTGGCCGCCGTGGCTCCCCGGGGAGCCGCCGCGCTCTACGGGCTCGATCTTCTGGCGGAAGGTATCCAGGACCGGACCGACAACCAGACCCGCTTCTACCTGATCCGCCGACGCACCCCCACCACCAACACTTCCCTGGGACAGCAACGATGGGACCGGGAGGACGTGGGCTCGGCCCCCTCGCCGGACGGGATGAAGACCGTGGTCGTCATGGATCTGGAGCACCGACCCGGCTCGCTGGTGGGCGCCCTGGAACCGCTGGCCGCCCACGGGCTGAACCTCTCCCGTATCGAGTCGCGGCCCGCCCCCACCCCGTGGACCTACCGCTTCGTGCTGGACCTTCGGCACCCGGGTCCCGCCGACGCTGTGGCGCCGGCCCTGACCGAGCTGTCCCACCGCAGCCGGACCATGCGAGTACTGGGAACCTTTCCGGCCGCCCCGGCGGCCCAGCGTCCGGTCAACCCTCCGCCAGCCCCGCCTCGGTGACCACCAGGAGAAGCGTCCGCTGGATGGCCAGGTGGCCGTCCTCGTTCAGCCACCACTCGTCGAGAGAGTGCGCGCCTCCTCCGGCGCCCCCCCTGCCGATGGTCACGGCGGGAACTCCCATGGAGATGGGCACGTTGGAGTCGGTGGAAGCCCGGGCCAGGTAGGGCTCGAAGCCGAAGTGGGCCACCGCCGCCAGCGTCCGCTGAACGAAGGGGGTGTCCGGATCGATCTCGCCGGAGGGGCGGTCTCCCACCAGGTCTACGTCCACCTCGAGAGACGGACCGTCGGGACTCCGGCGGTTCTGCTCCTCCAGCGCCTCGGTGACCGTCTCCACGAAAAGGGCGTCGATGGCGGCCAGCCGATCCTGGTCGATGGAGCGCATGTCCACCTCCATCCACGCCTCGTAGGGGATGGAGTTGATGGAGGTGCCACCGCCGATGCGGCCCACGTTGTAGCTGGTGCGGGGCCCGTCGGCCACGAACTCGGAGGCCCGCTCGTCGAAGAGTTCGATGGCCCGCCCCAGGGCGTGGGCCGGATTGCCCATTCCAAAGTCGCCCCACGAGTGCCCGCCGGGCCCCTCGAAGGTGATGCGGTAGCGCCGGGAACCCAGGGCCTGGTTCAGGATCCGGCTGTCGCCGCCGCCGTCCACCGAGATGAAGGCGTCGATCTGGGGTCCGCCCTCCCGGAAGAGGTGCTTGACGCCCCGGAGGTCACCCAGGCCCTCCTCACCCACCGTTCCCACGAACCAGACGTCGTCCTCGGTGTGGATCTCCGCCTCGTTCATGGCCCGCAGCACCGTGAGCAGAATGGCCAGGCCCCGGGAGTCGTCTCCCACCCCGGGGGCGTAGAGGGTGTCGCCGCGAAACTGGACGGTGACGTCGGTCCCCTCGGGAAAGACGGTGTCCAGGTGCCCCGAGACCACCAGGGTCCGGTCGCCCACCGTGCCTTCCCGTACCGCGATGACGTTGCCCTCCTCGTCCCGATACGCCTCGTCCACCCCCAGCTCCCGGAGGGCTTCCAGGTACCACTCGGCCCGCTCGTCCTCCATGAAGGGGGGCGCCGGGATCTCGGTGATGGTGATCAGGTTGTCCATGGTCCAGGGCTCCAGCTCCTCGATCCGCTGGAAGGCCTCCTGCACCCGGGGGTCGTCGGCCACGCTGGTCACCTCGCCTACGTACTGATCCTGGATTGCCACCGTGTCCTCCTGGGACGGGTCGTCGGGCGCCTCCTCTACCTGCACCGTGGGCTCGTCGGCTTCGGCGCCGGGAACGTCGCTCTCTTCGGGGGCTTCAGCGCACCCCGCCAACAAGGCGCCGGCCAGGGCCAGGGCCGCGAGACTCCGGAGGTCCGGAAACCGATGTAATGCCATGCTGCGCTCCAGTTGGTTATCGAGGGTGGGCGTGGGACTCCTGAAAAGGACACACCTGCACGTGCCGTGTCAAACCCGAGGCGCCTTCACTCCTCCGCCTGGCTGCGACGTGCCTCCCAACGCCGCCACAGCCGCTGACCGAAGAGGGCCAGGAGGAGGAGAGGAACGAAGGTGAAGCCCAGCACCGCCAGGATCACCCACCCTGCAGCCTCCAGTGCGGTGGCGCCCAACACCGAATAGAGAATGGTGCTGGGCACGGCTCCGGCGCCCACCGCCAGCAGGAAAGGCACCCACCGGATCCCGGTCACCCCCGCCGCGTAGCTCACCACGTCGGGGTTGATGAAGGGGATGAGCCGCGCCACGAATACCGTGACGACCCCTCGCCGGGCCATGAACCCGTCCACCCGGGCCAACTGCTTCGGTGAGACCAGAGCCTCCACCCCGGGCCGGCCCACCATCCGAGCGATGCCGAAGCACACGGCGGCGGCCAGGAGCGCCGTCACGAAGGTGAGCAGGCCCCCCAGGACGGCGCCGTAGAGCATGGCGTTGGCGATCCCCAGCAGAAACGACGGCCCCGGCGGAAAGATGGAGGTCGCCAGTTGGAGGAAGGCGGACACCAACGGCGCCCACGCCCCGTAGCCCACGAGCCACTCCGTGAGGGCGTCGGGCTCGCCGGCCCGCAGAAGATCCCACGCCAACACCAGCTCTCCACGGAACGTGTCGCTGAATACCACCAGCGCCGCGAAGGCCAACGCCAGGAGGAGCGTCGGGATCAGCGAGAGGGCAATGGGTCCTCTCCGGCGCAGGCGCCGACGTCCGCCGACCTTCCCCTTCTCAGCCTTCGCCATCGCCGGCCCCGGGGGGCGCGTCGTCTTCGGCCAGCCGGTACGGTTCCGGGCCCGCAGCGTCGCCGGAGGCGGACTCCAGCTCATCGGTGCGGGCATCCAGGGCCCCCTTCAGTGCCTGACTCACCGGCACCACCATGAGGACATCGGACCATCGCACGGGCTCCCCGGTCCGCCGCTCCACCACCCTACCCTCTTCCACGGCCCGGGCCGCCTGCCCCAGGCCGAGCTCCGAGGTGGCCCGCCGGATCCACTCGAACCGGCGTCGGTCCGCCTCTCGCATGAACCGGAGGTGGCGCTCGGCGACGACGGCGATGTGGAAGTGCGACGACCGGAAGCTGAGCCCGTCCAGTCCCTCGTCCCCGCAGAGGGTGACCAGCCACGCCACCACGTCGGCCAGGCAACCCAGGCCCGGGTGCCGCTGCCCGGGCAATGCCTGGCGCGCCCCTGTGAACGCGGCCCGGGGATCCTGGAGAAGAAGCCATTCCACCTTGAGGAGCGCCATCCCGGGAATCGTGGCCCGGTCCACGTCGAGGCGAACCTCCATCAGGAGCGCGTCCCGGGCCTCGCCGGCGTAGACCCGCACGGTGGGGCCCAGGCCGGAGGAGGGTCGGACCTCCACCACCGGAGCGTTGTACCCCCGGACCCGGGCTTGCTCCAGGATTCCGAAACGGGACAACTGGGCCTCCACTTCGCTCTGGGAGTAGCGTCCCAGGAGGAGGCGCTCGCGGTCGGGGCTTCCTCCAACCGCCACCAGATCCGCCTCGCTCAGGGACCACGCGAAAGGGTCTTCGGCGGTGTCACGGTCCGTCGCCCCCCTTTCCTCCTCCACCCAGCGAACCCGGTCCAGAGCCGCAGTCAGATCGTCGGGCAGGGTGACGCTGCGGCCCGCGCAGATCCACCCGGCGAACCGGGCAGAGAGCCGCCAGGCCGAGGCGCCGTACCCACCCCCCAGGACGATGGCCAGGGGGACCGGCGACCGGTCACTCCGGACCGTCTCCACCACGAAACGGTCCCGGGCCAGCACCCCCTCCTCGCTCATGCGCCCGTCGCCGTAGGTGTCAGCCCGGGCCACGTCGGCCCCGGCCACGTACACCACCAGGCCCGGCTGGTGGCTCCGGACCACCGGGGGCAGCTCCCGCCGGAGCAGCTCCAGATAGGCATCGTCGTCAATGCCCGGCCCGAAGGCGATACAGGTGTCAGCTACGGCCCCGGGCACCTCGTCCCACGTCTCGTTGTGCATGGAGAAGGTGTGGACGGTGGAATCGCCGGCGAAGGCCGCCCGGGTACCGTTCCCGTCGTGGAGATCCAGGTCCACCACCAGGACCGGCTCGTCAAACCCACGGGCCCGCAGGCGGCCCACAGCCACGGCCACGTCGTTCAGGACACAGAACCCGCTTCCCCGCTCCGGGCCGGCGTGGTGGAGTCCGCCCCCCAGGTGCAGGGCCACCGCCCCCCGGCGAAGGGCCAGTCGGGTCGTCTGGATGGTCCCCCCTGCCATGAGCCGCTGGACCTCCACCACCCGGGCGGCGTCCCGAGCGGCCAGGGGGAGTCCCATGATCCGGGCCACCTCCTCCGGGTCATCCAACGAGCGCAGGTAGTCGCCGGAATGGACCCGGCGCAGGTTCTCCACCGAGGCGGCCCGTGGCGCGTGTACCTGGCGGCGGCCCACCCACCCTTCCTCCAGCAGGTACGCCAGGATCCGCTCTCCTCGCATGGGATCCATGGGGACCCCGCTGATTCCCTGCCGGTAGCTGCGATGGTAGACCAGGGGAAGGGCGCGCTCGCCCTTCATTCCCGGTAAGATTCGACCCGCCAGTCGGCGGAGTCGACGAAGGGGGCGGAAGGGGAGCATGGAGGCAGGCCGTGCCGACGGGTCGTCAGTCCCAGACGCGCTCCAGCTCGGCGGCGAAGGCCTCGAAGCTCCGGGGGGGACGACCCAGCGCCTCCTCCAGCTCCGGGAGCACCGGCTTGCGCCAGCCCTTGCGGATGGACCGGAAGAGGCCCAGGATCACCTCCACCTCCCCGGCGCGCCAGCCGTCGACCTCCAGCGTCTCCCGGAACTCGTCGTCGTCGATGGCCTCGTAGCCGATCTTCTGGCCCACGTGCCGGCTCAGGGTCCGGCTCACTTCCTCCATCGTGAGAGCCCGGGGACCGGTGAGGGTGATCCCTCGACCGCCCCAGTCGGCCTCTGTCAGGGCCCGGGCCGCCACGGCGGCCACGTCCCTCACGTCCACCAGGCTCACGCTCTCCCGGCCGGCGGGAAGGCGGATGTGGCCGTCCCGGCGAATCTGCCGGTAGATGAAGCCGGGATAGAGGTTCTGCATGTAGAGGTTGGGCCGGATGATGGTGCCGGCCACGTCCTGGCGCTCCAGGTGGCGCTCCACCTTTCGCAGGGGGAGATCGCTTTCCTCGGGTATGGCCATGCCCGACAGGAGGACGACGTGACGCACGCGGGCCGAAACCGCCCAGTCCAGGAAGGCGCCGATGGCCTCGTAGGCGTCGGGACTGAAGGGCGGAGGGATGAGAAAGACCCGGTCGGCCCAGGTGAGGGCCGCGTCGTACGTCTCCGTTCGGGCGTAGTTCAGCTCCACCACGTCCGCCTCGGCGCCGAAAAGGGCCCGGCCCCGCTCCGGATCCCGGGTTCCGGCGGTGACCTCCACCCCTGCCTCCAGGAGGAGGGGCACCAGCTCCCGCCCCACCTTCCCCGTGGCTCCCGTCACCAGCACCTTCTCTTCCGACACCCTGTGCCTCCCCATTCCGGTCCGTTGAGTTCGCGGGCACTTCGGGACCCGGATCCCGAGCCCCTCACAAGAGACCCTGCAAGCTGGCGCCGCGTTCCCCCCCGTGGCAAGGCCGGGGGAAGGGACCGGCGGACGGGGGCTCGGGTATGGGGCGCTGACCATCGGATCCTTCCCGGGCCCCTACCCGGGGAGATCGACCCAACCAACCCGTGATCGGGGACCCGATCTCCGAGGAGCAGAGCGCGCATGCCCACCGTCAAGAGCATCATGACCACTGACCTGCTGACCCTGGAACCGGAGATGACGCTCCGGGACGCAGTCGAACTCCTGGGAGACGAGGAGGTGAGCGGCGCCCCGGTGGTGGAAGGGGGACGACTGGTCGGTGTCGTCTCGACCACGGACCTGGTGGAGTTCCAGGGCTCGAATCCGGCCATCGAGTCGCCGTCCCGGGACGAGCCCACCCTGGGAGATCAGCTCGCCGGAGCCTCCGACTGGCCCGAGGAGGATCCCTCGGAGAACCCCGACGCCTTCTTCGTGGACTTCTGGGGCCAGAGTGGAGCCGACGCGTACCAGCGGCTCACCCACTCCGACAGCCCCGAGTGGGACCTGCTGGCCCAGCACACGGTGGGCGAGGTCATGACCCGTCGCATCGTTTCGGTGGAGCCCGACGCGGAGTTGCGCGAGGTCGCCAGGATCATGACCGATCGGGGGGTCCACCGGGTCCTGGTGACTCGCAACGATCACCTGGAGGGGATCGTCACCACCACCGACCTGGTCCGGGCCATCGCCGACGGAACCCTGGACGGCTGACGGGACCGTGGCCTCCGAGTCCCCGGTCCGGACCCCCGAGCCCCCGCCCCTGGCCGGGGTCCTGGAGACAGTCCTCTACTACACGGCGCCGCTGGAGACCGGGGTGGACCAGTTCTACCGGGACGTCCTGGGGATGCGCTCCATTGGCCGAAAGCCGGGACAGTTCCTCTTCTTCCGGGCCGGGCGAAGCGTCTTCCTCCTCTTCGAAGCGGACCGGGCCCGGGAGCAGGATTCGCCTCCGCCCCACGGATCCCAGGGTCCCGGCCACACCTGCTTCCAGGTACCGGCCGGCAGCTACGGCGCCTGGAAGGCCCATCTCGCAGCCCACGAGGTGGAGATGGAGGAGGAGACGGAGTGGCCCGGCGGGGGCCGCTCCTTCTACTTCCGGGACCCGGCGGGGAACGCCCTGGAGATCGCCGACCGCGACATCTGGCCGGACTGAGTCGGGGCTGGCGCGGGAGCGAATGGGATGCCAGGATCTTGGGTACCGAATCCGATCTGACGTTCCACTCCGGCACCCCATCCCCTGCACCGATCCATGGCTTCGTACGCCCCCGCTGTCCCGAAACTCTCGACCTCGACTCCGCTCCTCCTGGCCCTGGTCGTCGTCGCGCTCCAGACGATGGTTGCGGCGTCGCCGCTGGCCGCCCAGCACCCCGCCGACGGCCCCGAGGCCGCGGTCCAGCCCCTGGAGTACTTCTTTCCCGCGGGCCAGGTCTTTGACGAGGCCATCCCCTCGCCCCAGGAGTTCCTGGGCTACGAGCTGGGCACCCATCACACCCGCCAC
>SKVI01000106.1 GCA_007129525.1 Gemmatimonadota bacterium
CTCATCTATCCGGTGGACTGCGTCGGGAGCGTCCACACCTCGGTGGTGGAGTTCCTGGTGCGGGGCGGCGCGGGAGGGGTGCTCGTCGCCGCCTGTCCCGAGCGGGACTGCTGGAACCGGGAAGGCACGAAATGGGCCCGGCAACGCCTCTTCCACGACCGGGAGGCCGAGTTGAAGGAACGCGTGGACCGCGCCCGGGTCACCCTCGTTGAGGCGGCAGCCGGCGAACGGGCCGGGCTCGCGGAGGAGGTCCGCAGCTTCACCGCCGAAGTCCGCGACCTCGACGTCCCCCGGGCCGGGGACACGATGGAGCTCGATCTGGACTGCGAACGACCCGCGCCGTCCCCAGCCGGTTCCCGGGAGTCGGACCGATGAGTCGTTCGCTCAGGCTTCTCGCCGCTGCGGGGGTCACGGCGGTCCTGGCCGCCCTCATCGCACTGGGCTCGTCCCTTCCCCTCCCCGGCGACCCGCCCTCCGATGGGCTGCTCCGACTGGACTGGCGGGTTCGGGGAGAAGAAACCGGGGATTGTCCCCGGCCCACCGCAGAAGAACTGGCCGAGCTCCCACCCCACATGAGACACCCCGATGCCTGTGCGGGCGCACTCCCCTCCTACCGGCTGACGGTCCGGATCGACGCCGAGCGTGTCCTGGACACGGTGGTGCGGCCGGGTGGACTCCGCGGGGACCGGCCCCTCACGGTGTACAAGGAGATTGCCCTGGCGCCCGGGTCCCGGCACGTCGAAATCGCCTTCGAGCCGACCGGCGAAATCGCCGACCATGACGCGCCCTTCGAAGCGGACCGGACCGGGTTCAGGCGTGGAGGAATCCAGCTCTCCACCGAAGGGACCCTCGAGGTCGAGCCGGGTCAGGTGATCCTGGCGGTGCGGCGGCAGGATACCGGAGAGCTGACGCTCCGCTCGCCGGTACGCTGAACCAGCTTTCACCCGGGGGCGGCCAGGGCCTCGCTGCGGCTGGCCAGGGGCGACCCCTCCTTCAGGTGCCACGCGTGGTGCAACCAGACCAGCCACACCCCCACGAGCACCATGGCCGCGGCCTGGTGGGCCACGCCCAGCGATACCGGGACCACCAGCAGAAGCGTGACCACCCCGAGCACGTACTGAAGAGCCAGGAGTCCAAAGAACACCCCGTTCAGCACCCGCGATCGCCCGTCCATCCCCCGGAAGCTGCGCACCTTCCAGTACAGGCCCGCCGCCGCGAGAAGCAGCAGCGTCCCCAGGACGCGGTGCATCCACTGAACGGCGGACGGGTTTTCCACCAGGTTCAGCAGCAGGGGTTCCAGGCGCAGGAAATCAGGGGGCACGAGCCCACCCCCCATGAGCGGAAAGGTGGTGTAGTAGAACCCCGCCTTCAGCCCAGCCACGAACGCGCCCCACACAATCTGAATCGCCAGAAGTGCCCCCACCCAGAGCAGTCCTCGCTTCAGCAGCCGCCGCCCCCCGGTCCGCACCCTCGGATGCACCGAGCCCAGGGCCAGATCCCGAGCCAGCCAGACGGCGTACCCGAAGATCACGAAGGCCAGGCTGAGGTGGGCCGCCAGCCGGTAGTGGCTGACCCTGGGGACGTCCACCAGGCCGCTGCTCACCATAAACCATCCCATGGCGCCCTGGGCGGCGCCGAGAGCGAAGAGCACGAACACGCGGCCGACCAGGGGTCGGGTCAGATACCGGCGCACCAGGAAGTACACGAAGGGCACCAGGAACACGAAACCGATGGCCCGGGCCACGAGCCGATGAAGGTACTCCCAGAAGTAGATGAACTTGAACTCGTCGAGGGTCATTCCCCGACGGAGCTCCAGATACTCCGGAAAGGCTCGGTAGGCTTCGAAGGCTTCCTGCCAGTCCGCCTCGCTCAGGGGCGGCACCACCCCCATGATGGGCGCCCAGTCCACAATGGAGAGACCCGACTGGGTCAAACGGGTGATGCCCCCGACAATGAGGGTCAGGAGCGTCATGCCGGCCAGGCTCCAGAGCCAGATGCGCACCGGACGACGATGCGCCTCCGGGATCTGGAACCGCCAGTCGTCGTCCGCGGCCGGCGAGGAGGCCGGGGCAGGGTCGTCAGGAGCACCCGGGTTCGAAGCGGTGGCGTTCATGGTAACGGGATGCCGGGAGGGGGCGTGGATCGGATCGTCAACAACGGCGAGGAGGCCGGCCTCCTCAGAACGAGTCGATGAGTTCTTCCATCCGCCGCCGGGTGGCCTCGTCAGGCAGCCGGCCGCGGCACGCTCCCATGTTCTCCCGGAGGTGATTGGGGTTGGACGTGGCCGGAATGGCGCAGGTCACCGCCGGGTGCGAGACGATGTACTTGAGGAAGAACTGACTCCACGCCGCGATGTCGAACCCAGCCGCCCACTCCGGGAGCTCCCGGTCCTGAACCCGGGGGAAGAGGTTGCCCCCGGCGAAGGGCCGCGCTACGAGCACGGCGAGCCCCCGGTCCCGTGCCGCCGGCAGGATCCGCTCGGCGGCGGTCCGCTCCGCCAGGCTGTAGTTCACCTGGACGAAGTCGAGGCGCTCGTCGTCCATGAGGGCCTCCATGGCCGGATACCGCTGCTGCGAGGTGTTGGTGATCCCGATGTAACGGAACCGTCCCTGCTCCCTCCACTCCGCCAGGGTCTCCAGGTGGATCTCGGCGTCCACCAGGTTGTGCACCTGCATCAACTCGA
>SKVI01000176.1 GCA_007129525.1 Gemmatimonadota bacterium
GCCGTGCCCGTCAGGTGCACCCGGTTCCCCCTCACCCTCACCCCGAGCTGGCCGCCGCGCCGCGACCGCTGTCGAGCCTCGAGCTTGTCCCGGCCCAGCTCTTCGGCCCAGTACGGACCCAGCACGGTGTGGGCCATCCCGGTGACCGGGTCTTCGGGCACCCCCACCCAGGGTCCGAAGAAGCGCGACACGAAGTCCACCTCGGCCTCCGAGCCCGGGGCGGTCACACTGATCCCCATGACTCCCGGGGGGAGCGCGACCCGGCCCAGCGCCCCCTGGTCCGGTTCCACTGCCAGCACCGCCGCCTCCTGGTCCAGGGGAACCAGTGCGCACCGGGATCCGCTCAGGAAGGACGTGTCCGGGGGAAGGCCCAGGGCCTGCATCAGGCCCTCGGGGGCCGGCAGGGGTTCAGGCGGGTCGGCGGGAAAGTCCAGTCGGAGTCGGCCGCCTCCCTCCTGCTCCACCGTGAGCGGTCCCGAAGTCGAGAAGAAGCGGAAGGGGGCCTCGGCGCCTTCCTCCAGCAGAGCATGGGCGGTTGCCAGGGTGGCGTGCCCGCAGAGGGTGACTTCCGTGGAGGGGGTGAACCAGCGCAGGCGCCGGGTCCCGCTGTCGTCCACGGGAGAGGGGAAGGCGGTTTCCGAGAGATTCATCTCGGCGGCCAGCCACTGGCGTTGCCCATCGTCCAGGCCGTCGCTGGCGGCGCCCGGGAGGATCACCGCCGCCGGGTTGCCGGCGAAGGGGCGCTGGGTGAAGGCGTCCACCACCCGATACTCAAGGAGGTCCCCCTCCGTGGCCCTCAACCGACCCTCCGGCGCCTGCGCCGCAGAAAGTCCTTCATGACGTACTGACCCAGGGTGAGGGTGGTGGTGAAGTAGGCCTTCCCCCGGGCGATCTCCGAGACCTTCTCCACGAACCGGACCAGGTAGGGGTCCCGGGCGAGCATGAAGGTGTTGATGGCAATCCCCGCCTTGCGGCACGCCGTCACCTCCCGGTAGGTGCGCCGGAGAATCCTGGGGTCCAGCCCACCCGAGTTGGTGTAGACGCGGCCGTCGGGGAGGGTCATGGCCGACGGCTTTCCGTCGGTGATCATGATGATCTGGCGCATCTCCTTCTTCTGGGCCAGGAGCAGTCGCCTGGCCATCTCGAAGCCTTCGGCCGTGTTGGTGTGGTAGGGGCCCACCTGGGCCCGGGCCAGCCGGGACAGGGGGATCTCCCGGGCCCGGTCACCGAAGGTCACGACCTGGAGCGTGTCGCCCGGGAACTGGGTCCGTATGAGGTGCGAGAGGGCGAGGGCCACCTTCTTGGCCGGCGAAAACCGATCCTCGCCGTAGAGGATCATGGAGTGGGAGATGTCCAGCATCAGGATGGTGGCGCAGGAGGAGCGGTGCTCCGCCTGGTGTACCATGAGGTCGTCATAGTCCAGTTCGAGGGGCACCCCCGGACCCTCCCGCCCCAGCGCCCGGGAGAGGGTGGCCGGGATGTCCAGGTTCATGGTGTCGCCGAACTGGTACGGACGGCTGGCCGCCCCGGCTTCGATGCCGGTGGCCAGATGCGGGGTGTCGTGGGCCCCGGGCGAAGCGTTTCCCATGCCCCCCAGGAGGTTCCGGAGGGCCCGGAACGCCAGGAAGTCCATGCCCTTTCGGGTCAGAGAGAAGTCCACGCCCCGGGCCGCTTCCCGGGCCTCGTCCACCTGGCCGGCCTGCCCGGTCACATCGGTGGTGGCCCCGGGCCCCCGGCCCTCTTCCAGGCTCAGGTACCCCTCGTCCACCAGGCGTTGAACCAGGTCATCCAGCATGGAGGCGATCCGGGCCTGGAGCTCCTGGTCTCCCTGGCCCTCGCCCCGGAGCTCGTCCAGCATCTCGGGGGTGAGCTCACCGCTCTCCAGGAGGGCTTCCAGGAGAGCGTCCTTGAGGGCCTCCATCGATTGGGTATCCTGGTCTCCGGACCACCCCCACCAGGGATGGTAGTTGGGCCCTCCGGCGAAACCACCGTCCAGAAGGAAGTCCGAGAGGTGATCCAGGAGTGCCTGCAGATTCAGCGCGTCGAGCCAGCTTCCCTTGTAGCGGGTGTAGGTGGTGAAGCGCATGGAGCTCCCATTGTGGAATGACTACCTTGTGTCCTCGAGCGGCCCCGGGCCCACCCCGGTGGTGAGACCCTCCCACATTGAACGCCAGGAGCCGAGAATCGGATCCCGAACGTCAGCCCGGATCCCCTGGAGCCAGGAGGAGCTCGAGGAGATCCGCGCCAGCCTCCTCCGTTTTTTCGAAGAACGGAGTCGTTCGCTTCCCTGGCGCGACGACCCGAGCCCCTACCGGATCCTGGTCTCGGAGGTGATGTCGCAACAGACCCGGATGGAGACCGTGGTTCCATACTACCGGCGGTGGATTCGGCGGTTCCCGGACGCCGCCGCGCTGGCTGCCGCCGCAGAGGAGGAGGTCCTGGCGCTGTGGGAGGGGCTGGGCTACTACTCCCGGGCCCGAAACCTCCACCGGACGGCCCGGGAGCTGCAGGCCCGGTACGGGGGCCGGGTGCCCTCGGATCCGGCCGAGCTCGAGAGCCTGCCCGGCGTGGGCCCCTATACCGCCGGAGCCGTGGCCTCCATGGCCTTCGATGTGCCGGCTCCCGCAGTGGACGGAAATGTACGAAGGGTGCTGTCGCGTCTCCTCGACGACCCGGCGCCCA
>SKVI01000336.1 GCA_007129525.1 Gemmatimonadota bacterium
CGCGCTACACCTCCTACCAGGAGATGATGGACTACCTGGACCTGGTGCGAGCGTCGTCCAGCGAGGTCCGGATGGGGATCTACGGGCAGAGCTGGGAGGGAAGGGACCTCCCCTACCTGGTATTCAGCCGTCCCGGCGTGACCCGGGGGTGGGAGGCGGCCGCCCTGGGCAAGCCCGTGGTGGAGCTTCACGCCAACGTGCACGGCGGGGAGCGGACGCTGCGGGAGTCTCTCCTGATTCTGATCCGGGAGCTGGCCACACCGGGCACCGCCGAGAACGCCCTGCTCGACGACATGGTCATCATCGTGTCGCCGCAGATCAACCCGGACGGATTCGAGGCCAGTCCCCGAGCCACCCGGGGCAACGCCTGGGGGATCGACATGAACCGGGATTACATGAAGCTGGAGCAACCCAGCATCATCCACTGGGTCAACAACGTGCTCCATGAGTGGAATCCCCACCTCTTCGTCGATGGCCACAACGGAGGCCAGTTCCCCTACAACCTGAAATATCAGTGCCCGGGGCACGCCGATCCGGACCAGCGGATCACCCAGCTGTGCGACGACGAGATCTTCCCCCGTATCGACGAGCGGCTCGAGGCTGAAGGATTCCGTTCCTTTTTCTGGGCCAGCGGCAACGAGGAGCGATGGAGCGGCGGACAGACCGACGCCCGGATCTCACGGAACTACGCGGGCTTCGCCAACTCCATCGGGATCCTCTTCGAGTCGCCGGGCTGGCAGGAGATGGACGAGGGCGTGCGTGCCGGCTACCTGGCCTTCCTGGCCACCCTGGAGTACGTCCGGGACAACCCCGGACGGGTCATGGGCACGGTGGCGGAAGCGCGACATGAGGCGGTCCTCCTGGGCAGCGAGCCCAGCGGTGAAGTGGCGGTGGAGATGGATGTGGAGCCCGAGGACGAGCTGGTGGACTACCTCATCGGAGGTGAGGACCGGGAGATCATCGAGGTCACCGGCGCACCCATCTACAAGCGTCCGGTGGCCACCCTGACCCGTCCCCGCCCATATGCCTACATCCTCCCCCGGGACGCCGCCGAAGCGGTGGAGCTCCTGCAGCGCCACAACATCACGGTTGAAATGCTCCGGGACACCGTCACCCTGGAGGTGGACGCCTACGAACTCACCGGCGTCTCGTACGACCAGATCTACAACCACGAGGCCGCCACCAATGTGGAGGTGGGAGAGGTGGTGACCATCGAGCGCACCTTTCCCGCAGGGACCTACGTAGTTCCCACGGGCCAGATGATGGGTCGCACCGCGACACACCTGCTGGAGCCGGAGACCCGGGACAACCTCATCTACTGGGGAACCATGGACCGCTGGCTCCCCCTGTCCCGGCTCGAGGAGGAAGATGAGGACCCCGTCCTGATCCCCATCTACAAGCTCATGAGGCCGTCAGCCCTTCCCGGGCGGATCATGAACTGACCTCAGAGGTGTTGCTCGAACCACTCCACCACCCGCTGCATGAAGTCGATGCGGTGGGCCCTCTCGGTAAGTCCGTGGGGCTGCCTGGGATACAGGACGAGTCCGGTGGGGATGTCCTTGAGCTCCAGGAACTGGTGGAGTTGGATGGACTGCTCGGGGTGCACCCGCTCGTCGGCCAGTCCGTGGGCCACCAGGATGGGCGTATCGGCGTGGTCGAGCCATGCCACCGGGGACCGATCCCAGTGCTGGCCCGGGTTGTCGAACCACCACAGGTCCCAGTGCACGTCGGCCATCTCGTAGGGAATGTCGGTGGTCCCGGAGAAGGAGATCCAGTTGGAGAGTCCGGCGAAGGTGATGGCGGCAGCGAAACGGTCCGAGTGGCGGGTGCCGGCCCAGGCCGCGAAGTACCCGCCGTAGGAGGTTCCGCTGATTCCTACTCGCTGGGGGTCGATGACCCCCTCATCGGCCAGGTGATCGATGCCCAGGAGCACGTCGTCGAACTCCCTGCCGCCCAGGTCCCGATGGTTGGCCGAAGCGAAGGCGGTCCCCAGTCCTCCGCTTCCCCGGTAGTTGGGCTTGAAGACCGCAAATCCGTGTCCTGCCAGAAGCTGCCCGGGGTAGAGGGAGCGGGTGTTCCACCCGTCAATGGAGATTCCCTCCGGTCCGCCGTGGGGGAGGATGGCCAGGGGAACCCGCTGACCCGGCTCATGGCCCACCGGGCGGATCAGGACGCCCTCCATGGGCAGACCGTCGGCTCCTTCCCACGCCACGGTCTCCTGCGCACCCAGTTCCACCTCCGCGAGGCCCGGGTTGTGGTGGGTAACCCGCTGTGTCTCGTCCTGGGAGAGTGAGCCCACGAAGACCTCGGAGGGATGCCGGCGGGTGTGGCCTGGAGCGGCGAAGCGGTCGCGGTCGGTGGCCAGCGAGAGGGAGCGGATGATGGTGGGGCCGTCTCCGGGGCCCACGTCGTCCGGGCCCATGAGTGATCGGGGACCGCTTCCGTCCAGGGGCCAGGCCACCACCGCCGACCGGGTGCTCTCGACCCCGGCGGTCACGATCTGGTGGTCGTCCAGCCAGCCCACCCACTCGGGTGTGCCCCGGTAGTCGTCAGGGGTGAGATCCCGGGGTGCGCCTCCATCGGCGGGAATCACCCAGACCCGTTGGGGCAGGGGGTCCGAATAGACCTTGGCGCCCAGGAGGGCCAGGTGGGTACCGTCCGGAGACCAGGCCATGGCGCC
>SKVI01000198.1 GCA_007129525.1 Gemmatimonadota bacterium
GAGTGGATGGCTCCGATGCGAGCACACGCCAGCATGGCGATGGCCGCCTCGGGTATCATGGGAAGGTAGATGGCCACCCGGTCACCCTTCTCCACTCCCAGCCCCTTCAGGGCATTGGCGAACTGGCACACCTCCCGGTGTAGATCCCAGTAGGTGTAGGTCCGGACGTCACCGGGCTCCCCCTCCCAGATGAGGGCCGCCTTGTTTCGACGGGGCCCGTGAAGATGCCGATCCAGGCAGTTGTGCGCCACGTTGAGCTGCCCGCCCACGAACCACTTCGCGTGGGGAGGCTGCCAGTCCAGCACCCGGTCCCACCGCCGGAACCAGGCCAGCTCCTCGGCCCAGCCAGCCCAGTACCCCAGCACGTCCTCCTCGGCCCGGTCGTACGCCGACTCGTCGGAGACGTGAGCCAGGGCGCGAAACTCCTCGGGCGGCGGAAAGCGACGGTCCTCCCGGAGGAGGTCGTCCAGCTTGCTTTCGGTTTCGTCAGGCGGAGTCATGGGATGCGGGCTCCTGTGTGAAGTTCGAAGGGCAGGAATATCGGCCGGCTGCCTCGCGAGGGTCCGACGCGGCCCCGGAGCACGATCCCGGGGCGAACCCACGGTAAACCCGGAGGACGAACTGGGCCGGTGGGCCGGGAGGGGAGAGTAGGACGGTGCTCAGGGGGTCGCAAGTGCCACCGACCTCCCTTCCCGACTACTCCACCACCGGTGGCAGGAGCTCCGCGACTTCGGGCCGTTCCAGGAGTCGCTCGAAGGCCGACACCGCGGCGGTAGCCAGGGCCGATATCGCCGCCTCCCCCGCCTCCAACGCGCTCGTCGGGAGCTGGAGTTTGAAGCGAAGCTGCAACCCGGCGCTGGACCCCGGCGCATCGGAGTCGGACAGCGACAACCGGAGCGAGATGGGCGTCCGGTATCCCTCGGGAAGGGTCTCCCGGCCAGCCGCAGCGAGCCGGTCCAGGAGGGGAATCATCCCCCCCAGCTCCGAAAGCCGGGGACCATCGACCACCAGGGCCAGATTGCCCCGGAGTCCCTGGCTCGTCTCGTCCAGGAACACATCCACCTCAACCGCCTCGGGCAGGTCGGGTCGATGAAAGAAGAGGTACGCGGACCGTGTCGATTCGCCGGCCCACTTCCCCTCGAACTCGAGGCTCGTGGTCTTCTGAAGTCCTGACAGGGCCCAGCCGGCGGCTTGAACTCCGTCCCGGACGGCCTCCAGGAGGGGCTCCAGGGTCAGGAGCTCTTCCCCACCCGCGTCACCTTCCCGGCTCATCACTTCCCATCCCCCGGTGCGGTCCGGCGATTGTTGACACTCTTTCAGGCCTCTCCTTACCTTTATTCAGAATCATTCTCCGTTCTCGTTCCCTTCGGCAGGCTTCGAACCCATCATGCCCCAGCAGGACCAGCCACCTGAAGCGGTTCTCCGTGAGGCCCTCGAAGCCAACGGTCAACGGTTCACCGAACAGCGAGCCGCCGTCTACCGGTTTCTGTCGTCCACGGACAAGCACCCGACCGCCGATGAGGTGTTCCTCGCTGTTCGGTCCCAGGTCCCCGTGATCTCGCTGGCCACCGTCTACAAGTCCCTGGAAACGCTGGTGGGCTGCGGTCTGGCCATGAAGCTCAACTACGGGGACGGCTCCGCTCGCTACGATGGCCGGACGGATCCGCACCACCACGCCCGCTGCCTGGACTGCTCCCGGATCTTCGACGTGGCCGGAGATCTTCCCTCGGAGAACATTTCCGAGCTGAAGGAGGGCACCGAAGGCTTCCACGTAACCGGCTACAGGCTGGAGCTCACCGGGTACTGCACCCGGTGCCAGCCCGTGGAACCGGCCGAAGCCTGAGAAGCTCCCGGAGCGTGTCGTCGTCCGACACCCTGCCACCCTTCCCCCCTACCGTTCGCGGTGTCCGGCTTCGGGGTGCCGAAGCCGCCCTGCGAGCCTCGCAGGTGTCAGGGCCCTTTCAGGCCACTCCTCATGCCTACCTGAGTCCGGCTGACACCGAGAGCGTGGAGGCGCTGGTGCGGTGGGCCCACGAGAACCAGGTAGCCCTGATCCCCCGGGGAGCCGGCACCGGAATGCCCGGCGGGAATCTGGGCTCCTCCGTGGTGGTTTCACTGGCGGAGGGGTTGGACTGGATCGAGGCCGATCCGGGCAACGGAACGGTTCGGGCTGGCGCTGGGGCCGTGGCGGAGCGGATCGACCAGGTAGCCCGCGAGCAGATGGGCCGACACCTCCCCTTCCTTCCGGCCTCGGCCCGCTGGTGCACCATCGGCGGCATGGCCGCCAACAACGCCGCAGGAGCCGGGTCCTTCCGCCATGGCGCCACGGCGAGCTGGGTGGCGGGCCTCCGGGGCGTGGATGCCCGGGGACGGCCCTTCCACCTGCAGAGTCCGGGCCCCGGTGGCTCGTCCGACCCCGATCGAACCTCCGAAGGCACGGTGTCCTCCGGAGACGCGACATCTTCCCATGGCCCCGCGTCCCCGGAGCCCTTCTCCTCCCACGTCCCCATCCGGATACCCCTGGAGGCCGACGGACGGCCTGCGGGCTGGCCGGATGTTCGGAAGAACTCCTCCGGCTATCCGCTGGATCGCTTTCTCCCCCGTCGCGACGCCCTCCAGCTCCTGGTGGGCAGTGAGGGCACGCTGGCCGTGCTCACCGAGGTGGAGCTTCGCACCA
>SKVI01000003.1 GCA_007129525.1 Gemmatimonadota bacterium
AAGGGCCACGAGACGTACCAGGTGGTGGGCACCGAGCGCCGGGAGTTCGACGAGCGGGTGGTGGTCCGGGAGCTACTTCGGAACCGGGGGATGTCATGAGCCGGGGGCCCTTCCGCTGGGACGACGCCGGGGTTCGTCGGGCGCTGGGGCTCGAGGGGGTGGTGGAGCCACGGCCTCTGGAATTCTCGGAGGTGGGTACCGACACCCGGGCCCTTTTGCCGGGCTCCCTCTTCGTGGCCCTTCGGGGGGAGCGCTTCGACGGGCACGATTACCTGGCCGAAGCCGCCGCCCAGGGGGCCCGGGCGGCGGTGGTATCCGACCCCGACACCACCGAGGGCCCACTCCCCACCTATCCGGTCCGGGACACCCTGGTGGCCCTGGGCCAGCTCGCCCGCTTTCGCCGCAGGGCGCTCGCCGCTTCAGTGGTGGCCCTCACCGGTTCCTCGGGCAAGACCACGGTCAAGGAGCTCCTGCGGGCCGGCCTGGGGGCGGAGCACAGGGTCCACGCCACCCCGGGAAATCTGAACAACCGGGTGGGGCTCCCGTTGACTCTCCTGGACACCCCCGACGATGCGGAGTGGGTGGTGGTGGAGCTGGGAACCAACGAGCCCGGCGAGATCGGCATCCTGACCCGCATCGCCGAGCCCGACGCGGCCCTCGTGACCACGGTGAGCGAGTCACACCTGGAGGGGCTCGGCGGGCTTGAGGGCGTCCTGGCAGAAAAGCTGGATCTCCTGGTAAACCTTCGCCCGGGCGCTCCCGCCATGGTGGGGGAGCTGCCTTCGGCCCTGCCGGCCCGGGCCCGGGCGATCCGGGAGGAGGTGGGGGTGGCCGGATTCGGCGACGGGGCCGATCCGGAGTTCCGGGGACACCCGGGTTCGCCGGACGCTCAAGGGCGGGTGCCCTTCCGTTACCTGGACCGGGAGATCCATCCCCGGCTGCCGGGTCGCCACGGCGCCAGCAACGTGCTTCTGGCACTGGCGCTGATGCACCGGCTGAAGGTGGGGCTGGCCCCGGCCGTGCCCGCCGTGGAGCAGGTAGAGCCCGGCGGACTCCGGGGCGAGTGGCGGCAGGTGGGCGGGATGCGCCTCATGCTGGACTGTTACAACGCGAACCCCCAGTCGGTGCGGGCGGCGCTGGCGCTCCTGGCCTCCCTCCCCGGGACCGGGCCGCGGGTGGCCGTCCTGGGAAGCATGCTGGAGCTGGGCCCCCGGAGTCGGGAACTCCACCGCCAGATCCTGGACGAGGCCATGGCCCTCCCCCTGACCCTGGTCGTCGGTGTCGGGATCTTCCACGAAGTGAGAGAAGAGGTTCAAGCCACCTCCCCCGAGTTCCTGTCGGCCCCCGACCTGGACCAGGCCTGGGCACAGCTGCGACCCCACTTGCAAGGTGAGGAAACGGTGCTCCTGAAGGGTTCCCGGGGCATGGCCATGGAGCGGCTCGTTCCCCGCTTCCAGGAAGCGTTCGGAGCGGAACCGGGTCCGGAATCCGGAGAGGAGGAGGGCTGATGTTCTATCACTTCTTCCCCGACCTGGCGGAGCTCCACATCGTCTTCAACCTCTTCAACTTCCTGACCTTCCGGTCGGTGGGCGCGGCGGTGACTGCGCTCCTCATCGCCTTCCTGGCAGGGCCGGCCACCATCCGTTGGCTCCGGCACCTCCGGGTGGGGGAGGTGGTTCGCAGCGACGGGCCGACAAGCCACCTGAAGAAGTCCGGCACCCCCACCATGGGGGGGACCCTCATCGTGCTGGCGGCCACCATCTCCACCCTGCTGTGGGCCGAGCTCACCAACTGGTACGTGGCTCTGACGCTGCTGTCGCTCCTCTGGATGGGGGCCATCGGCTTCATGGACGACTACCTGAAGGTGGTCCAGGGGCGCTCCAAGGGGCTGGTGGCCCGCTACAAGATGGTGGGCCAGCTCTCCTTCGGCGCGGCCCTGGGGCTCTTCCTCATCCTCTGGCCCATTCACCCGGTGCCGGCCTCGTGGACCATGGTGCCCTTCTTTGACGAGTGGGTGGCGGTGTTCTGGCTCCCGGCCTACGTGGTCTTCGTCTCGCTGGTGGTCTCGGGCTCGTCGAACGCGGTGAACCTCACCGACGGCCTGGACGGACTGGCCGCCGGGTTGGGGGCCATCGCCCTGTTGACCATCGGCGTCTTCGCCTACCTCATCGGCCGGGTCGACACCTCGGCGTACCTGGGGCTCCTGTACCTCCCCGGAGCCGGCGAGCTGGCCGTCTTCGCCGCGGCGTTGGCCGGAGGGGCCGTGGGCTTCCTCTGGTACAACGCCCCTCCGGCCGAGGTCTTCATGGGCGACACCGGATCGCTGGCCCTGGGGGGTGCCATGGCGGTCATGGCCATCCTCCTCAAGGCCGAGTTCCTCCTGCTCATCGTAGGGGGCGTGTTCGTGATCGAAGCGCTCTCGGTGATGCTGCAGGTGGGGTGGTTCAAGTACACCAGCCGGCGCTTCGGGACCGGCCGCCGGATCTTCCTGATGGCCCCGATCCACCACCACTTCGAGAAGCTCGGCTGGGCCGAGCCGAAGGTGGTGATTCGCTTCTGGATCCTGGGGCTCCTCTTCGCCATGCTCGCCTTCAGCACGTTGAAGATCCGGTGAGCGACGGGCAGGCGGGAGAGGATCGCGGTAACGACAGGACCGCCGGAAGCGAGGCGGTC
>SKVI01000087.1 GCA_007129525.1 Gemmatimonadota bacterium
GACTACCTGGCCGGGATCTTCCCGTTGCGCATGGAGACGGCCCCGCAGCTGGCGTCGCGGCTGGCAGAGATCCTCATATTCGAGCTCCCGGACGAGTATCATCACCGGTACCGGGAGCGGGTACGTGCGGTGACGGCCCGGGGGGTCCGGGACGCCATGCAGGCCACCCTGGACCCGGAGCGGGCCCCCATCGTGGTCACCGGCGACGCCGACGCCCTCCGGGGAGAGCTGGAGGCGCTTGGGATGGGACCCGTGGAGGTGCGCGAGGCCGAGGGGTCCGGGGAGGACACGTGAGCTCGCCGCTGGATTCGGAAGAGGACGGCGGTGGAGCGGAGGACGTGTTCGGCGCGGTGGAGGCCCGGGGCCAGGAGCCGGGACGGATCGAGCGCGCCGAGGTGTATACGGGCCGGATCGTGAAGCTGAGCCTGGACGAGGTTCGCTTTCCCGGAGGCCAGACCGGCGAGCTCGAGCACATCCGGCACCCGGGGGCCTCCGCCGTGCTCCCCTTCCTGGACCCGCCCACCGACCCCGATCCGCGGGTCCTGCTCATTCGCCAGTACCGCTATTCAGCCGGGGGGTACCTGTGGGAGGTGCCGGCGGGAATGCCTGACAGCCCCCAGGAGTCGTGGGAGCGCTGTGCCCGGCGGGAGCTGGCCGAGGAAACCGGGTACCGGGTGGGGGAGCTCCGGTACATGACGCGGATCTTCACCACCCCCGGATTCACCGACGAGCAGATTCACCTCTTCGCGGCAGCCGAGCTCGAGGCCGGCGAAACCCAACGAGATGCCGACGAGTTCCTCTCGGTGGAGGCGCTTCCCTTCTCCCAGGCGGTGGAGGGCGTGCGCCGGGGTCGGATCGTGGACTGCAAGAGCGTGGCGGCCATCCTCTACGCCGACCGGTTCCTTTCCCGGTCCTGGGCCGAGAACCGACCGGCGCCCGCACGTTGGAAGGCCGTTGAAGAAGTACAGGGCCCCCGTCGCCGTTCTTGAACGGCCTTCTGAGAGTGTCCATGATGATGCGCACCGGGCGTCCTCTCAGGGTGACACACGGGAGACACCAGGGCCGGAAACCCCGTCAAATCGGCGCATCCAGGGGTGGTACGGTTCCTGCACCTACAAGAGGCAGAGGATCCGGATGGACCTCTCGCTCATGCGAAGGAGCGTGACCTTCGCACCAGACAAGCAGGGGGACGGACAATGCTTGCCAACGCGAAAGACCAGAAGAATCAGAATGGACATGCTCACTCGGGCGTGCCCGCCCGGACCACCCGCGAGGAGCTGAACTCTCTTTCCGACAGTGAGGTGGTTCAGCGGTTCCTCGACGGCGAGGAGCGGGCCTTCGGAGAGCTGGTGGACCGCTATGACAACCGGCTCCTGAACTTCGTCTACCGGACGGTGGGTGACCGGGAGCGGGCCCAGGACCTGGTGCAGGAGACCTTCGTGCGGGTATACCGTCACCTGCATCGGTTCGACCAGTCCAAGAAGTTCTCCACCTGGATCTACACCATCGCGTCGAACCTGGCCAAGAACGAGCTCCGGAACCGGTCCCGTAATCCGCTGGTCCTCTTCCAGACCATCAAGAAGAACTGGGATGCGGACCACCGGCCCCTGGAATGGGAGGACGAGACCCTCAAGCCGGATGACCTCTTCCGGAAACGGCACCTGAAGGAGATGGTGGACAAGGCGGTGAAGGAGCTGCCCGAACACCACCGACTGGTCTTCGTTCTCCGGGAGCTGGAGGGCAAGACGTACGAGGAGATCGCCGAGATCACCGATACGAACCTGGGCACGGTCAAGAGCCGCCTGAACCGGGCCCGCAACAACTTCGCCCAGATCGTGGCGCCCATGGTGGACTGATGCGAATGGATTGAGTGCACTCGATCGAATGGAGCGAGTGTGCGTGAATCAAGCCGGACCGGGCCGTGTCCCCCTCGCGGCGCCGCCGGCCCCACCCCCACCGGAGCATTTTCCGGTGGGGGTGTCTTTTTTTCCTGGGGGGGGCGGGAACCTGACACCTCTCTCCCACGTATCAGCATAGCGTGGGTGCGGCCCGGCGGGCGCACCCAACACCGCGGCTCCCGACCTTCCCATGCTGGAGGAGGACGACGATTCCATGACGTGCTCGGATTTCCTGGCGCGCTATTCGGATTACCGTGACGGTAGTCTGTCCGGGGATGATCGTGCCGACGCGGACGCCCACGTGGAAGGGTGTGACTCGTGTCGACGCTACCACCGGGTGGTATCCCGGGGCGTCGAGCTGCTCAGGGAGCTTCCCCCGCCGAGGGCACGGGGCGATCTCGAGGCGCGGGTTCGCCACTCCGTCTACTCCATGGAGGAGGCGGATCGGGCCCGCCGCTACCGTCCGTACGGACCCACTGGCGGTGGAGCCATGGCCCTGGTAGCCGCCGTCGTCCTGGTGGTGGTCATGCTCTGGACCCCGAGCCTCTTCGACAACGAGCCCACGGTGGAGCTGCCCGCCATCGTGGTGAGCGAGCCGTTGGAGCAGGAACGGGACCGGGCCTCGGTTCAGGTCTTCGCGGTTTCGCCCCGGGAACGAGCCGAACCCCAGCCCTCCCTGGTCTACGAATCGCAGCTCTGGGCCGGCTCCAACTCCCTGCTCTTTGAGCACTCCTCCCTCTACCAACGACACCGGGACCCGGC
>SKVI01000117.1 GCA_007129525.1 Gemmatimonadota bacterium
CATTCAATCGCTCTTGGAGTCCCGGAGTTCCCTCGGAACCTCGGGCGCCGCCCGCATCGTTTTGACGGTAGCGGCGTCCCACAACCCGAAAGTGTAGACCCAAGATGGGCGATTCCTCCAGCCAGACCCCGGAAGGCACCCTCCTCTGGAAGCCTTCCCACGAACAGATCCGCCAGGCGAACCTGACCCGCTTCAGAGAGTGGCTCGCCCGGGAACGGGACCTGGAGTTCCGCGACTATCACGAGCTGTGGCACTGGTCGGCGTATCGGATCGAGGCGTTCTGGGAAGCGATCTGGGACTACTTCCAGATCCCGGCGCACCACCCCTGGGATGCGGTCCTGACCCATCGCCGGATGCCCGGTGCGCGCTGGTTTCCCGGTGCTCGGCTCAACTTCGTGGACCAGGTCTTCCGCCACCGGGACGCCGACCACCCCGCCCTCCTCGCCCGGACGGAGGAAGGCGCCTCCCGGAAGGACGGTGCCGCCTTCCGGGCGGTGAGCTGGAACGAGCTGTATCGACAGAGCGCGGCGGTGGCCCGGAGCCTGAGGGCCCTGGGGGTGGAGAAGGGCGACCGGGTGGCGGCCTACGTCACCAACGGTCCCGAAGCCGTCGTGGGCTTCCTGGCCACCGCCTCCATCGGCGCCATCTGGTCCAGCTGTTCTCCCGACTTCGGCCCCGACAGCGTGGTGGATCGCTTCGGCCAGATCCGCCCCCGGGTGCTCCTGGCGGTGGACGGGTACCGCTACGGCGGCAAGCGGCTGGACCGCATGGACCACGTGGCCCGGCTGCAGAGCGAGATCCCGGGCCTCGAGGCCACGATCCTGATCCCCTCGCTGGAGGCCGAGCCGAAGCCGGATCGCCTGCCCCGACCCTCAGCCACTCATCTCTGGGAGGAGCTGGCCCGGGGCGATAACGTGGATCTGAAGGTGGAGCCGGTGGAGTTCGATCACCCCCTCTGGATCCTCTACTCGTCGGGCACCACCGGTCTCCCGAAGCCCATCGTCCACGGGCACGGCGGCATGCTCCTGGAGCACCTCAAGTACCTGGATCTCCACGCCGACCTGCGCCGGGGAGACCGCTTTTTCTGGTTCACCACCACCGGGTGGATGATGTGGAACGTGGTGGTGGCCTCACTCCTGCGCGGGGCCACCGCGGTGCTGTACGACGGGAGCCCCGGCTACCCGGAGCTGGACACCCTCTGGCGGCTGGCCCACGAGGCGCGACTCACCTGCCTGGGCACCAGCGCCACCTATCTGGTTCACTGCATGCGGGAGGGGCTCAACCCGGGAGCGACCTTCGACCTGAGCCCCCTCCGCAGCGTGGGCTCCACCGGCTCTCCCCTTCCCCCGGAGGCCTATCGGTGGGTATACGAACGGGTCCGGGGCGACATCATGCTCAACTCCACCAGCGGGGGCACGGACATCTGCAGCAGCTTCGTGGGCGGAAACCCGGTCCTGCCGGTCCACGCAGGGGAGATCCAATGCCGCACGCTCGGCGCCCACGTGCAGGCGTTCAGCCCCGAGGGTGAGACGCTCACCGACGAGGTGGGCGAGATGGTGGTCACCGAGCCCATGCCGTGCATGCCCCTCCGCTTCTGGGGAGACGAGGACGGCTCCCGCTACCGGGAGAGCTACTTCGAGATGTACCCGGGAGTCTGGAGGCACGGCGATTGGCTCAAGGTGACGCCCCGGGGATCCTGCGTCATCTACGGCCGCTCCGACGCCACCCTGAACCGGCAGGGGGTTCGGATCGGCACCAGCGAGATCTACCGGGCCCTCCAGGGAGAGGAGCGGGTGCTGGACAGCCTGGTGGTGAGCCTGGAACGGGAGGACGGATCCTGGTACATGCCTCTCTTCGTCCGCCTGGCGGAGGGCGATGAGGTGGACGAAGCGCTGGTGGACTCCATCCAACGCCTCATTCGGCGGCAGCTGTCACCCCGGTTTGTCCCCGACGACGTGGTGGCCGTCCGGGAGATTCCCCGGACCCTGAGCGGAAAGAAGCTGGAGGCTCCCGTCAAACGGATCCTCGAGGGGACGAAGCCGGAGGAGGTGGCCAGTCCCGACTCCATGGAGAACCCCGAGTCGCTGGACGTCTTCCGGCGCTTCGCCGTTCGCCGCAGGGGCGCCTGAGCTCCTCCCACGCTTGACCTGGCGGACTCCCCGGGCAAGCATGGACGGGTGCCCGGGTTCGCATCCGGGCCCGCTCCGGCCCCGCCCCCGGTCTCGGGGAACCCGTCTCCCAGGCTCCAGGCCCGCCATGCCGCAACATCCCGATGCCCCCGCTGCGGGGGGAGATCCGTCCCTTCCGGCTCCCCACCTGCATCGCCCGGATGCCCTACAGCACTTCCGCAGTCTCCTCCGCGAAGCGGGGTTCACCGAGGACGGCGTGTGCCGGCGGCTGGGGCTGGACTCCATCTACGACTTCCGCACCCTGAGGGGCGGGCGCCAGGGTGAAGACGAGGCTGCGTCCGGGGGCTCTTCGGCAGACCACGACGGACTGGGCCTCCTGGTCCACCTTTTCATGGACGGCGAACCGATGGATCGGGCCAGGCTGGAGGAGGGGTTTGGCTCCCAGGCCGTAGCCGCCATGGAGGAACTCCGGCTCCTGGCTCCCCACCCCGCCGAGCGGGAGGCCCTGGCCGCCCTGGCCCTGG
>SKVI01000279.1 GCA_007129525.1 Gemmatimonadota bacterium
CGGCGAAACCGGCCTTTTCAGGTCCTTCGGCTCCGGGCAGGCGGCCGAGGGAGCGCAGGTGGGACGGGAGGCCGGGCGACGGCGGTGTTTGACGGGCATGTCGGCTCACCCCAATCGCCCCGCCCTCAAGGCTGTCCATAGCTGAACGGGAACTCTGCATGGGAATTGGGCCCTGCGCGGAGTCAGGATCTTCAGGCAGACGGATGGGCACGCTTCACGGTGGCTTCGGGCGTTTGCGCCCCCCTGTTGTAACGCGATATTTGGTTCGCGTTGACAACGTCACAGGAGGGTGTGGTGCCTTTCGCTCCAACCCCATCCCCCGACCCCTCCCATCTTCTGGACGCACCAACCCCAAGGCCACGTGCTCGTCCCGCCCAGAAATCTGATCCAACAGACTCGGCGGGGGGATGACCAGGAAGCGTCCTGGTTCGATCCGATGGACCGGGGCCCCCGGGCAAACCTGGAACACCATGTGCGCCAACGACGCGACCACGTCGATGGCCATCCGACCCACCGAACCGTCCGGGTGGATCGTTGATGCGGTGGGATGGGTAGCTCTTGGCCGAACTCTCAACCCTGGATTCGACTCCCGTAGCACCCCGGAGCCCGAGGATGAAGCGTGCAACCCGGATCATGCTCGAACGCCCGGCCACTCCCGCTCGCGTGCGCGGCAGGACCTTCGTGGTCACCGGTGCCGGTTCGGGCCTGGGTCGGGCTTCGGCGGAGGCTCTGCTCCGGGCCGGCGGCCAGGTCGTGGGGGTCGTCCGGGACGAAACGCAGCTCCGGCGAGTTCGCTCGGCCCTCTCCTCGGCCGGCGGCGCCCGGCCGGAGGTGCTTGCCGCCGACCTGGCGTCCCGGAGCCAGGTGGAGGCACTGGCGGCGGAGATCGTCGGTCTGGTTCCGGATATCCACGGCCTGATCCACTGCGCCGGCCTCCGTCTTCCGGACCGGACCCTGGGCCCCGACGGAACCGAGCTCATGTTCGCCGTGGAGGTCCTGGCGCCCTTTCTGCTGACCCTCAGACTCCTGGAACCTCTACGTCAGGGCGAACCAGGTCGTGTGGTTCTGGTGGCCGGCGAGGAACATCGCCGTGGACTCCTGGGCCCGCCCCAACTGGATCCGGACAACCTCGAGGGAGAACGAAGGTTCTCGCCCACCGCCCACGCTCGGCAGATGGCCCTGGCCCGGATCCTTCTGGCCCAGGAGTTGGCCCGACGCCTTCGCGACTCCGGGATCTCGGTCTTCGCGGTGGCACCGGGACCCACGTGGACAGGGCGCTTCCGCCACTACCCCTGGCATCGCCGCCTCCTGGAGCAGGCACAGCTATTCGTCAGGCGCGCCCAGCCGCTGGAGGCCGGCGCCCAAAGGGTGGTCCAGGCCGCCGTGGACCCGGAGCTGGCCGGAAGCTCAGGTGGCTATCTGGTGGAAGGACGGGAGGTGGTCCCCTCGCCTCCGGCCCGGGATCTGGAGGCCGCCCGCCTGATCTGGGAGAAGGCGGAAGAGATCCTGGGCGAACGATTTCTTCCCACTGAGGCGACACCGCCTTGAGCCGTACCTCCCGACCGTCATGCCCGTCATCCGACACCTGACTCCCCACCCACCGTCGATTCTCGTCCCCGGACCGGGAGCGAGCCGGCACCCCGCCAGAGAAGCGGCAATCGCAAGGCCACCGGGAACTCTGGGCACGCGTACCGGATTCGTTCTGGTACGAGACCGCAGCATGCCTTTCCCTCCAGAACGTTCTGCCATCACACCATGAACAACTCGGACCACGTCCAGGCGGCAATCCGCGACTACTACGGCCGCGTGCTCGAGGCCAGCGGCGACCTGAAGACCGGGGCCTGCTGCTCGGCCGAACAGCTCCCGCACCACGTCCGCACCATCGCCCAGAACGTGCATCCCGAGATCCGGGACCGCTTCTACGGCTGTGGCGCTCCCTTCCCGGAAGCACTCCGCGGCCTCACCGTCCTGGACCTGGGATGTGGCACGGGTCGGGACAGCTACATCCTTTCCAGGCTGGTGGGCGAAGAGGGCCGGGTGATCGGCGTGGACATGACCGACGAGCAGCTTGAGGTGGCCCTCCGACATCGGGAGTGGCATGCGGACCGGTTCAGATACGACCGGTCCAACGTGGAGTTCAGGAAGGGGTACATGGAGGATCTGGCTTCGGTGGGCCTGGCCGACGACTCCGTGGACCTGGTGGTGTCGAACTGCGTCTTCAATCTCTCCCCCGACAAGCCCCGGCTCTTCAGCGAGATCTTCCGGGTTCTGAAGCCCGGAGGCGAACTCCACTTTTCAGACGTCTTCGCCGACCGCCGGGTTCCCCCACACCTGCGAAACGACCCCATCCTGAGGGGAGAATGCCTTGGCGGCGCCATGTACACCGAGGACTTTCGCCGGCTGATGGCGAAACTGGGATGTCCCGATGTCCGGCAGGTGTCCAGGTCACCGGTGGACCTTCTGGACCCGGAGGTGGAATCGGCCATCGGCATGGTGCGCTTCACCTCTCGCAGGTTCAGGGTCTTCAAGGTGGACCTGGAAGACCGTTGCGAGGACTACGGCCAGTGGGCCACCTACCGGGGAACCATCGAGGGCCACCCCCACCGTCTTCAGCTCGACGACCACCACCTCCTGGAGACCGGCCGTCCCCTGA
>SKVI01000053.1 GCA_007129525.1 Gemmatimonadota bacterium
CGAAGCCGCCTCGTGAAAGGGTGGTTTCCCCGGCCCCGGCAATCCGGCCTGCGGGAACGGCGTCACCGATCCGGGGTTCTCCCGGCGAGCCCCAGCGGGTCCACCGCAGGCGCGCCGTTGCCACCGCGACCTACCCATCCTCACTCCGCAGGGAGGCCTCACGATGGAAGATGGCTTCGATCTGGAAGGAACCTTACAGACGCTCACCGACGTCATGGCCGAGTGGGTGCTCAGCGCCATCGCGGCCCTGGCCGTCCTCATCGTCGGTGCCTGGATCGCCCGCCGGATCCGGGCGGGGCTCAGGGGCCGCCTGGGGAAGTCGGGGGTCGACCCCATGCTGGTGCCCTTCACTGCCGCCATCGTCTACTGGGGCGTCATGGCCTTCGTGGTCATCGCGGTGCTGGGAATCTTCGGCGTCGACACCGCCTCCTTCGCCGTGGTGCTCGGTGCCGCCGGCCTGGCCGTGGGACTGGCCCTGCAGGGCTCCCTGTCCAACTTCGCCTCGGGGGTCATGATCCTCATCTTCCGGCCCTTCGTGGTAGGCAACTGGGTGGAGGTGGCCGGGGTGTCGGGGACGGTCAAGGAGATCGGGCTCTTCTCCACGATCCTGTTCAGCGGAGACAACGTGAAGGTGGTGGTCCCCAACTCCCAGGTTTACGGCCAGACCCTGAAGAACTTCTCCGCCAACGACACCCGCCGCATCGACCTGGTCATGGGCGTGGGCTACGATGACGACCTGCAGGTGGCCCAGGAGACGATCCTGAAGGTGCTGGGGTCAGACGAACGGGTCCTGGAGGAACCGGCTCCCACGGTGGCTGTCCACGAACTGGGTGACAGCTCGGTGGACTTCGTGGTCCGGCCCTGGTGCAAGGCCTCGGACTACTGGCCGCTGCGCTGGGACCTGAACCGGCGCCTGAAGGAGGAGCTGGAGGCCGCCGGGTGCAACATCCCCTACCCGCAGCGGGACGTGCATCTCTTTCAGGAGTCCGGAGCGGAGGCGGGGGACTGACCCCCTCCACTCACAATCCGCACCTGCCGGAGCCCGGCCTGCGAGAGAAGAGCCTGGAACTCCCACACGTCGCCGGAGCGCAGCTCGTCAGGGATGCGCACCACCACCGGGAAGGGGCCGTCGGCCTCTCGTGCCACCCGGAGGACCGGCACGATCTCGACCATGGGGCGGTCGGGGAAGCGGAGCTCCACGCCTCCCTCGTCCAGGCGGACCACCGCCTCGTCTCCGGCCTCGTCCCGCGCCCTGGCTTCCAGCTCCGGCGGCACACTCATGTCTTCCCGATACGAGAGGACGAAGCTGGCCTCCCCCTCCGAAGTCACCTTAACGTCGGCTCGGAGGGGGGGAGGCGGCTCAGCGTCCTGCGCCGCCAGAGACGGGGGGAGGGCGAAGGGCATGGCCACAGCCAGCATCATGCAAGCGACGCAAACTCCTACCCACACGTGTTTTACGCACGCTGTCCTCATGAGTCTCTCAAGGTCTTTGGCAGGGGAAGGGTGCTGGCCTGACCTCCTCCTACGCAGCCGTGCGGCTCAGGGATCCACTCCCACGGCACTTCCGTCCCAGCGAGGTTCGGCGACTCCGGTCATCCCGTCCGGATCCAGGCGCACTGCGTGGACCCGCCCGAAGTAGGAGGAGGGTGTGGGCTCCACCTGGAATCCCAGTTCCTCGAGGAAGGTCCGGCTCCCCGGCACCCAGGGCGCCTCCTCCATCCGGAGTTCCCGGGGACCGGTGGGATGCACCCGAGGAGCCGCCACCGCCGCCGCCAGCGACAACTCCTGGTCCAGGACCCGGCTCACCACCTGGATCACCGCCGAGATGATCCGGGCGTCGCCAGCGCCGCCCAGCACCAGGTACGGGTCGCCCCGGGGCGTCAGAACCAGCGTGGGAGCAATGGTGGACGACGGGCGGGAGCCGGGCTCGCTGCCCAGGCGCGTGGCGTAGAGGAAGCCCAGTCCGGGAGCCACCAGGCGGGTGCCCATGCTGGGCCCCAGCGACTGGGTGACCGACACCACCGTCCCAGCCTCGTCGACAACGGAGAAGTGCGTGGTGGACTCCCGATCCCCCTCGGTGGCGGCATGACCCGCATACCCCGGATGACCCGCCGCCGCCCCGATTCCCGCCACCGCTCCAATTCCCGCCGCCGCGCCGACCTCCTTCTCCTCACCCGGCAGGTGGAGCTCCTCGGCTCGCTGTCGGGCGTGTGCCGGGGAGGTCAGGTAGACGGCGCTCTCCTCCTCGGTGCCCACCGACATCCCCCGGTCCCCGATGGCGTGGTGCATGGCCTGTCCCACCAGCGCCGCCCACGTCTCCTCCCCCGCCATGAGGGACGCTCCGTCGGGGAGTGCCTCCAGGGTCTGGAGCGCCTGGATCACCGCGTGTCCCGAGGCGGGGCGGAAGTTGGAGACCAGGGTGTGACCCCGGTATCGGCCCTCTACCAGTATGGCGTCCAGGGCCTCGTAGGCCGCCAGGTCCTCCCGGGTGATGAAGCCTCCGTTGCGGGCCATGTCGGCGTGGATCGAGTCAGCGATCCACCCTTCGTAGAACACCTCCGGCCCTTCCTGAGCGATAGCCCGGAGGGTTCGGGCCAGATCCGCCTGCACCAGCCTCTCCCCCTGGGCGGGGGCCGTCCCGTCAGGGCGGAG
>SKVI01000102.1 GCA_007129525.1 Gemmatimonadota bacterium
GCGCCGCACCTGCATTTCGTGGGGTGGGAGCGGCCGGCGCTGTGGCTGGCCGCCGAGCTCCTGGCGGAGTGGTATGGGGAAGGGAGGGAGTTGGACCTTCGCCACGTGCTGGTGGCCCTTCCCGGCCGCCGGGCGGGACGCAGGCTCCTGGAGATCCTCCTGGAACGCGCTGAGGCTGGGGACCGCGCCCTGCGGCCGCCCCGGATCGCCACCCCGGGGGTGCTGGCCGAGATCCTGGAACCTCCGGAGCGTCCCATGCCGTCGGCCCTTCGTCTGCGCCGTGTCTGGGCCCAGGCGCTGCGATCGCTGCCGGCGGGCGACCGCCGTCGCCTCCTGGCTCGTCCCCCGGAGCCCGACGACCTGGTGCGTTGGATGGCCCTGGCTGACACCATGGTGGAGCTCCAGGCCACGGTGGGGGCCGGGGGCCACTCCTTCGGGGATGTGGCAGAACGTTGCGCCGAGGGGCTCCTCTTCAATGACGAGGAGCGGTGGCGAGTCCTGTCACAGGTCCAGGAGCGGGTGTGGCGCGAGCTGGACGGGGCGGGCATGACGGACCGGGAGGTGCATCGACGTCGGGTGGCCGAGGCGGTGGAGGCGGGTACCGGCGCGGACGACCGGTCCGGACGCGGTGACCTGTGGCTGGTGGGGTTGGCTGAGATGCCGGGGATCCTCCGACGTATTCTGGTCCGGCCCCTGCAGGAGGGACGACTCCACGCCGTGGTCCACGCACCTCCGGAGCTGGCGGAGGGTTTCGACGAGCTGGGATGCGTCCGTCCGGAGTTCTGGGCGAACCGCAGATCCGGAGTGCCCGACGAGACCATCCGATTGGAAGGGGGCCCCCGGGATCAGGCGGGGCGGGTGGTGGAGGAGTTGCGGCGGGTCGTGCAATCGCCCGGGGACCGCGACGCCGTCGATGCGGGGCACTCCGACCCGCCCGCGCCGGAGGACGTGAGCATCGGCGTGCCCGACGCCGAGGTCATTCCCTTTCTGGCCGATGCGCTGGGAGAGGTGGGGGTGGATGCCCGCGACCCGGCGGGGCGGCCGCTGGAGCGAACCCTGCCCTTCCGGCTCCTGGAATCGGTGGCGCGCTACCTGGCGGAGGGGAGCTGGGAGGCTCTGGCGTCGCTTCTCCGGCATCCGGACCTGGCGGACCATATCCGGGGAGCTGTCGGGCCGGGTGCCCACCTCTCCGTGCTGGACGCCTACCACGCCCTGCACCTGCCGGCCCGCCTCAGCGAGGGCGATCTGCCCCGGGCCGGCGAGCGGTCGTCCCGCCCGCTGGCGCCGGCGGTGACCCGGTTACGGGACGAGCTCCACGGCCGGCTCCTGGCGCCGCTGCGCCGTACCCGTCCCCTCTCGGAGTGGCTGGACCCTGTGGTGGACGTCTTCCTTGCCGTCTACGGCCACCGTACGCTGGATCCCCACCAGCCGGAGGACCGGGACGTGAAGGAGGTGGCCGAGGGAATGCGGGAGGCCCTGGAGGCCATGGAGGAGCTCCCGGCTGGGCTGGACGATCCCGTGGACGGCGCCACCGCCCTACGGCTGGTGCTCCACCACCTCCGGGGTCGCGAGGTGGCTCCTCCTGCCGAGGACGACGCGGTGGAACTCCTGGGGTGGCTGGAGCTCCACCTGGACGACGCGCCCATTCTGATGGTCACCGGGGTCAACGAGCCCCATGTGCCCGAGTCGGTCACGTCCCATCCCTTTCTGCCGCACGGCCTGCGAACCCGGCTGGGGTTGTTGGACAATCCCCGCCGGTGGGCCCGGGACCTGTATCAACTACAGGCCATCCTGGCGTCCCGGCCCGAGGTGGTCCTCATCTCCGGGCGGCGCACCGCCACTGGCGATCCGCTCCGACCGTCGCGCCTTCTCCTGGCGGAGGAGGGAGAGCGGCTGGCCAGGCGCATTCGGGACTTTCTGGCAGAGGGGGAGGCCGCCCCCGTACCCGAGCCGGCGGCCGACCCCGGCGCCGGGGGGGCAGCAGCGGCGGGTTCGGCGGACGAGGAGGCCGATCCCTTCCGGCTGCCCCCGGAGCCGGAGATCCGTGCGGCGGCGCCCCCGGAGTCTCTGGCGGTGACGGACTTCCGCGCCTTCCTCCGGGATCCCTACGCCTTCGCCCTGGAGCGGGTCCTTGGCCTGGAGTCGGTGGATGACGTGGGCCGGGAGATGGATCCCATGGCTTTCGGGGTGCTGGCCCACCAGGTGCTGGAGCGCTTCGGCCGGAGCCAGGCCGCCGCCTCGTCGCGGGCCGACACGGTGGCTGACGCCCTGGACCGCATCCTGGACCAGGAGGCCCGGGCCCGGTTCGGTCCTCATCCCCATCCGGCCGTGCGAATTCAGGTCGAGCAACTCCGGGGACGGCTGCGGACCTTCGCCCGTTGGCAGGCCGACTGGATCGCACAGGGCTGGCGGACCCGGGGGGTGGAAGTTCGCCCGGCCGGCGAAGGGCACCGGTTTCCGGTGGACGGCCGACCCTTCCACATCCGGGGCCGGATCGACCGGGTGGACCACCACCCGCCTTCGGGTCGGTGGGTGCTCTTCGACTACAAGACCTCGGCCCGGGCCCGGACGCCGGAGGAAACGCACCGGCGTAAGGCGGGCCGGAAGAAGGACGACCCCATGGAGTGGGTGGATCTCCAGC
>SKVI01000223.1 GCA_007129525.1 Gemmatimonadota bacterium
CCCCTGCACCGGCCAGGTGCACCAGGGCACGGAGGGCATATTCGGTGGTCTGCGATACCATGGGCCGGAGGGGATTCGGGAGAAGGTGACGGCGCGTGCATCCGGACGTAGCAGATTGGCGCTCTGGACCCATCCTACGCCCCGTGGCCCTTCAGGGTCCCGCCGTCAGAGTCTCTCCAGGAGCACCACCTCCGACACGTACAGTCGGGGTTGAACCGACCTCCTCCATGGTTTATCATTTTTATATGAGAAACCCGCGGCGGGGTGATGCTCTGCGGCTGGAACGGCCAGACGACCGATGACACCTGAACTCAGGAACCTCGCTTCCATGATGTCCAAGCCGACGATACCAACGTCCCGCCCCGCTTCCCCACCCCAGATGCCTGAGATGGACTTCGACCAGTCTCCGTTTCTGGTCATCTGGGAGACGACGCAGGCCTGCGACCTGGCCTGCGTGCACTGCCGGGCCGAGGCTCAGCCCTGCCGGGACCTGGCTGAGCTCTCCACCCTGGACGCCATGCGGCTCATGAACGACGTGCGGCGCTTCGGGCGTCCGCTCTTCGTCCTCACCGGGGGCGATCCGTTCAAGCGACCGGACCTGCTGGAGTTGGTGGAGCACGGCGCCCGCATTGGACTCCGAATGGGACTCACTCCTTCGGCCACGCCCCTGGTCACCGCCCAGAGACTCGAGGAACTCCGGGACGTGGGGCTGGCGCGCCTGGCCATCAGCATGGACGGTCCTGATCCCGAGACTCACGACACCTTCCGAGGCATGCCCGGATCCTTCCAGCGGAGCCTGGAGATCCTGGAGGCGGCCCGTGGCCTGGGCCTTTCCACTCAGGTGAACAGCACCGTGACTCGCACCACCCTGAAGGATTTCGACGCCATGGCCGACCTGGTGACGGATCTGGGCATCAGCCTCTGGTCGGTCTTCTTTCTGGTGCCCACCGGTCGGGCCCAGGCCGGCGACGTGGCCAGCGCCGAGGAACTCGAAGAGGTGTTCCACCGCATGTACGACCTGGCGCAGGAGGCTCCCTTTGACATCAAGAGCACCGCAGCGCCCCACTACCGGCGCGTGATCATGCAGCGGCAGGTCGAAGAGCGGCAACAAGGGGAGCGGGACGCGCCGCCGGAGCCTCTCACCGGCGGTGTGGGCTTCCACCTGGGAGGCGGTTCCGATAAGGCAGCCGTCCGATCTTCCGCCGGACCGAACGGCGGAGGGCCGACGCCTCCGGCGACGGCACGAGCGAAAGGGGTGAACGACGGCAACGGGTTCGTCTTCGTGAGTCACCTGGGGGACATCTACCCCTCGGGCTTCTTGCCCCTCAGCGTAGGCAACGTCCGCGGCGACGACCTGGTGGAGCTCTACCGCAACAGCTCTCTCCTGAGGGCGCTCCGGGATCCGGACCGGTTGAAGGGGAAGTGCGGCGTTTGCGAATACCGGAGCGTGTGCGGCGGGTCCCGGGCCCGGGCCTACGCCGTCACCGGCGATCCCCTGGAGGCCGAACCGTACTGCACCCACATCCCCGCCCGCTGGAAGCGAATGCAAGAGAAAGGCACGGCCCCGGGCTCACCCCCCCGAGCTCGGGGGAAGGTGTGGCGCCTTCCCATGACGGGGGGCTGAACACGCCCTTCGGCCGGAACCTGAGCATCCTCACGTCAGCCCGACGACCGAGCGGCCCGACAGTCTCCTGGCAAGGGCTGGGCAACTTCCCCCGAACCCCTCGGGTACGGAGGATCAGGACGCTGCACGCACCGGCAACCGGATCGGTGCCCCGTACCGCTCACCTTCCACCAACCCCGGCTCATGATCACAGCCTGCGCACGACGACGGTCCATTGCCCTCACCGCGACGGGAGCATGCCTCCTGGCCCTGGGCCTCCATACCGGCGCCGGCTCAGCTTCGGGCCAGGGCGCGCCGGCCGATGCCCTCGAAGGCGATGCACTCGAACAACAGGACGTGGTCCTCGTCACCGGCTCCACGTCGGGGCTGGGCAGCGAGGTGGCCCGACGCCTGGCCGCGACCGGCGCCCACGTCATCGTCCACGGCCGAGATCAGGAGCGGGGGATGGCGCTGGTCCGGGAGATCGAGGAGTCGGGGGTGGGCAGCGCCTCCTTCTACGCCGCCGACCTGGCCTCCCTGGATGAGGTCCGTGCACTGGCACGCACGGTCCTGGAGAACTACGACCGCCTGGACGTGCTGGTGAACAACGCGGGGATCGGCTCGGCCCGGGACGGACGGCAGGAGAGTGAGGACGGGCATGAGCTGGTCTTCCAGGTGAACTACCTCTCCCACTTCCTGCTCACCGAACTCCTCATGCCCCGAATCGTGGAGAGTGCTCCGGCCCGCATCGTGAACGTGGCCTCAGCGGCCCAGTCCCCCATCGACTTCGACGACGTCATGCTGGAAGAAGAGGGCGCCATCGGCCGCGCCTACGGGCAGAGCAAGCTGTCCCAGATTCTCCACGCATTCGATCTCGCCGAGGAGCTGGCCGACACGGGAGTGGTGGTGAACGCCCTGCATCCGGC
The DNA here is from genome assembly GCA_007129525.1 of Gemmatimonadota bacterium. GTDB lineage: Bacteria > Gemmatimonadota > Gemmatimonadetes > Longimicrobiales > Gaopeijiaceae > PWLA01. The sequence continues at coordinate 2,530 of SKVI01000223.1, forward strand.
CACCTTCATGGACACCGGCATGGTCCGCCGGGCCGGCGTCGAGCCACGGGCCACGGTGGACGAGGGAGCCGACGCCGTCATGCAGCTCATCGTCGACTCGGTGGAGAG
>SKVI01000240.1 GCA_007129525.1 Gemmatimonadota bacterium
AGCCGGTTGCGAATGGCTCTGGCGCACCTTAATCTGGTCGTCTCCGCCGGAGCCGGCGCGTCTGGCTCCGGGCGTATGCCGGTGAGCCAGCCGGTCCCGCATCTGCGTTCGTCCAACGCCTCTTCCCAGGAGTTCCGATGCCTTCCCGACCGCCCGGACTCGACCATTCGCCACCCCCCGCGCGGGTGACCTCTTCGACACCTCTCCTCCCATTGCCGGCTCTCGCCCTCGTTTTCGGGGCGCTGGCATTCGCGGCCCTGGCCGCCTGCGCGCCGCAGATGGAGCTGGCCCCGGCGCCCTCCCCGGCGGAGATCCCCACGCTGGAAGACCGGCTCGCCGAGCGACCGGACGACCCCAACACTCTCACCCGCCTGGGGGTGGCCTACCGCGAAGCGGGCCGTCTGGATGACGCCCGCGCCGCGCTGGACCGGGCCCGGGAGCGGGCCCCCGACGATGCGGCCGTCCTCTTCTACCTGGGGGTCACCGCCGAGGAGCAGGAGGACTGGGGTGTCGCCCGTGACGCATATCAGGCCTTCCTCCAGGTCGACGCGGACCCGATCCTGCACGACATGGTCCGCAAACGGATGCCGGTGGTTCGCAGGGAGCATCTCGTGGCCCAGGCCCGCGATGCAGTGGACCGGGAGATGGAGCTCGTTGACCGCGAACCCACGCCAGGCACCGTAGCCGTCTTCCCGTATCATTTCGAAGGTGTGGATCCGGAGCTGGCGCCCCTGGGCCGGGCCTTGGCCGAGCTCACCGTCACCGACCTGGTACGGGTGGGACGCCTTTCGGTCCTGGAGCGGCTCCACGTACAGCTTCTCATCGAAGAGATGGAGCTGGCAGAGGAGGGGCTCGTGGACCCCTCGACCGCGGCGCGGAGCGGCCGAATGCTGGGCGCCGACCGGATCATCCAGGGCTCCTTCGACGCCGACCAGGAGCGGGTGGACGTGCTGGCCGCGGCGGTGGCCACTCTCACCGGCGACGCTCCGGACCCGGTGGCCGAGGAAGACGCCCTGGAGCGGCTGTATGAGCTGCAGGGCCGAATGGTAGTGGCGCTCCACGGTGCGCTGGGTATACAGCTCACCGACGCCGAGCGGGACCTGATCATGGACCGGCCCACCCGGAGTCTCCGGGCTCTCCTTCTCCTGGGCCAGGCGCTGGAGGCCGAGGATCGGGGCGACTACCAGGAGGCCGCGGAGCTGTATGAACAGGTCCTGGCGGAGGAGCCGGGCTTCGACGTGGCGGAGGAGGGATGGGACCGCAGCCAGGATGCCGCAGAGGGGATGGAGGTGAGCCCCTCCGAGCTGGCCTTTGAGGGGCGTCCGCAGGTACCTCCGCCGTCGCCGGGGATCCTGGACCCGCGAGACGTATTTCGTGACGTGGAGGCCATCATCCCGGCCCCTGAAGGTCGGGACCCATCGGCCGAGCTCCTGGGCAACGAGGGGATTCGGGCCTCACCGGCCATCATCGACCTGATCCTGCGGTCCTCGGGAGGTGACCAATGAGACGCCTGACTTCTCTCGTTGCAGTGCTGGGACTGGTGGCCCTTCTGGCCGCGCCGGCGCAGGTGCGGGCGCAGAGCTCCCCCTTCAGCGGCGGCGCCGGTGCCCACTTCCAGTACTTCGACTTCAGGGATCCGGCCGCGGCGAACCTGAGCTCCATCGCGCTGGCCACCGTTCCGGTGTCTGCCCGCGCACGGGTGGGAGGACCATTCCGGATCGAAGCCGTCACCACCTTCGCCTGGGGAGAGCTCAGCAGGCCCGGAGGCGAGAGCGTCAGCATCTCCGGTCTCACCGACACCCAGTTCCGTATCCTGGCGGACCTGGTGCAGGACCGGGTGACACTGGAGGCCGCAGTGAACGTTCCCACCGGGGCAGACGGATTCTCCGCCGAGGAAGCCGCTCTGGCCGGGGTGATTGCCGCCGACCTGTTGCCCTTCCGGATCTCCTCGTGGGGGACCGGCGGCGGGGTGGGAGGGGGCGTGAGCCTGTTCCAACCCATGGGGGCCTTCGGTGCCGGCCTGAGCGTGGGCTACATGGCGCCGGGCGAGTTCTCGCCCATCAGCGACGCGGAGTTCCAGTACCGTCCGGGACCCGCCCTCCGCGTGCAGGGCGTGTTGGACTACACCGTGGGGCAGGCGGCGCGGGCGGCGCTTCAGTTGAGCTACCACCGCTATGGAGACGACGAGGTGGAAGGGCAGAATCTCTTCCGGACCGGAGACCGGCTCCAGGCCCGGGCCTCGTACTCTTTTGCAGCCGGCACCGGCGGCCACGCCGTGGTCTACGCCGGCTACCTCCACCGCTCGGAGGGGACCTTCCTGGAGGAGCTGGAGCCGCGACCCTCCCAGGGTCTTCTCTATGCCGGGGCCGGACTGCGGCACCCCATGCGAGGCATGGTCCTGGTTCCCACCGCCGAGCTGCGGGTCCAGCGCCGCGATGACGGCCGCGACCAGGGCACTCTCGGCGGGGTGGGCCTCAGCCTGGAGGTCCCGGTAGGACAGCTCATGGTGGTTCCCCAGGCGCAGCTCCGGGGCGGTTCGATCCAGATCCGCGACGGGGTGGACAGCGGTGTCATCGGCGTGGAAGCGGGCGTATCAGTTCGACACGGAGGTGCACGATGAAGCGCTCCCGCCG
>SKVI01000109.1 GCA_007129525.1 Gemmatimonadota bacterium
AACCAGATAGCCCTCTTCCCACTCCAGGACGCGGCTGCTGGGTACGGCCGACGGTGCCAGCGCCACCATCTGGCCCCGGGCCGGGTGGACGGGAACGGGACCGGGAAGACCCTCCAGGGTTCCGCTCCAGGCTCCCGCCGCCACCACCACCGCCTCCGCGTCGAGGCGGGAGCCGTCGGCCAGTCCGATCCCGGTCGCCCGCCCACCTCGAACCCGGAGTTCCGTCACCTCCCGACCTTCCTGGATGTCCACCCCCGAGTCGCGCGCGCTCCGGGCCAGCGCCTCCGAAAGGGCCCGGTTGTCCACGCGGAAGTCCTCTTCCAGGAGGAGTCCGCCCCGGGAATCGGAGCCTACCGCCGGCTCCACCTTTCGCACCTCCGATCCGTCGAGCCAGTGGGCCGGAACGCCTCGCCGGTCGGCCCACCGAAGCCGGTTCCTGAGGCGATGCTCCTCGGCTTCGGAGAACGCCAGGCGGAGCTTTCCGCAACGCCGAAACTCCAGCTCCATTCCCGTCTCGTCCTCAAGGGTCGGGGCGAAGGATGTCCAGAGCTGAAGGCTCTCGAGGCCGAACTCCAGGAAGGGGCCCGGCTCCAGGGCCTCGCCCAGCGGCGAGAGCATGCCGGCGGCGGCCCACGAGGCTTCCCGCCCCACCCGGCCCTTCTCCAGCAGCACCACGTCCATCCCCGCGTTCCGGACCTCCCGGGCGATGGCGAGTCCCACCACGCCGCCCCCCACGATGACCAGCTCTCCCCCGGTTCGTCGTCTGCTCATCCTCTTCGGGTGTTGCAGGCTCCCTGCTCAGGCCCCGATCTTCGAGGCTCGGTGGGGCTGCCGAGGCGGCCCGGTGTCGGGATGGGTTCCGATCCGGCTGCCGTGGCATCCCCCAGGCCGCTGAACCCCGGAAGGGAAGAGGGGTTTCGCGTCGGCGGCGCCATGAACCGACAGTGGATACGGGAGAGCACGACCATGGGAACCACCAAATCCCCCCAGGACGAGACGTTCCGGTTCGAGCACCGGGTTCCGGTTCGCTTCCGCGACGTGGACGTTGGTGGGCACGCCCACCACTCCCAGGTACTCATCTACATCGAGGAGGCTCGCTGGCGCTACTGGGAGGAAGTGGCCGGACGAAAGGGGATCGAATCTGTGGACTACATCATGGCCGAAGCCCGTGTCCGGTATCGCCGGCGGATCCTCTACCCCGACATGCTTCGGGTCGGGGTGAGGGTGGCGTCGCTGGGCCGCAAGCACTTCGAGATGGCCTACCGGATCATCTCGGGCGAAGGCGAGCTCCTGGCCTCGGCCTGGACCACCCAGGTCATGTACGACTACGCCGAGGGCCGCTCGGTGCGGGTCCCTGCCGAGCTGAGGGAACGTCTCGAGGAGTACGAGGGCGGGCCCCTCCCCGGGCGCAGGACCGGGTAAGCGGACTCCGCTCGGGGCAGGAGGCCCCTCTCAGGTGATCCCCGACATGATCTCCTCGTCGTAGAGGTCGGCCACCCACTCGCCGTAGCCGTTGAAGGGAAGAGTCTCGACCCTCCGGTCCTCGCCGATGAGCTCCTCGGTGGCCTGGGACCACCGGGGATGGGGCACCCGGGGGTTCACGTTGGAATAGAAGCCGTACTCCTGGGGCTGCATGTCATTCCAGAGTGTGGGGGGGCGTTCCCGGGTCACCTCGATCTTCACGACGGACTTGGGGCTCTTGTATCCGTACTTCCACGGGGTGATGATGCGGACCGGAGCGCCGTGCTGCTTGGGAAGGGGCGAGCCGTAGATGCCGGTGGTCACCAGGGTCAGTTCGTTTCTGGCCTCGTCCATCCGCAGCCCTTCGTAGTAGGGCCAGGGATAGTGGGTCTGCGTCCGCTGGCCCACCGCCTGGTCGGGCCGATCGAAGGAGACGAAGCGGACGTACCGGCCGGTGGAGAGGGGTTGCACGCGGTCCAGGAGCCGGTGGAGGGGGAAGCCGATCCAGGGCACCGTCATGGCCCACGCCTCCACGCACCGAAAGCGGTACACCCGCTCCTCCAGCCCGATGGAGCGCTCCAGGTCGGCCACGTCGAAGACCCCCGGCCGGTCCACCTCGCCGGTGATCTCCAGCGTCCAGGGCCGAGCCTCGAAGGGCCCCACGTTCTTCCAGACCTCCGCCTTCTCGGTGGTGAACTCGTAGAAGTTGTTGTGGGTCGCCGCCACCCGGCGATCCGTCAGGGGTCGGTCCACACCGACGATGTCGTTTCGCGACGGCGGGTACAGGTCCGCCGACGGCGTGTCGGGGATCGTGTCCAGGGGGTCCGCGGGCTGACGCCTCGTGGCGGATTCGGAGGAGGCGGACCGCCGGCACGCCGCCGGCCCGAGCCCCAGGGCGCCCAGGGCCAGGCCCGCGGTCCGGATGAAGCGTCGCCGGTTCCAGTAGTCCGTCTCGCGAGTGAGGCTGCCGGAGCCGATCCGCCAGCCAGGGGGAAGGTGAATGTGTGCCATGGGGAACCTCCGGGCAGTGCCTCGCGTTTATACGAACCGGGGAAGGCAGGGGGGAATGACCGACGGGTGTACAGAGTTCATGACCCTGGGGCGCTCCCGCGGTTCCGCCAGGTCCCCCCTTTCCGGTCAGACTGCAGGGCCTCTGGAGCGGCGTTCCGACGGACCTTTTCGAGGTCACCAACGGTACTGTAAGGGGAATGTCGGAGGTAACGGTAGATGTTGAGCTACCAGGGCTTTCACGGCCCTTCTTCACAGCACCGCCTCTCCGATATGGATCGTTGTCGTTCCCCTGAGTGTAGATCGCTTACGCCGAGGCAGATTGCATCGCCGAGGGGAGGGACTTAGGATGCGAACCTTTGGAAAACCGAAGTGGGCCGCAGGGACCTGATTCTCGCGAGCCCGCCTGCCCAAGACACATGCTGGGAGAAGCAACATGTTCGATCGACTGAGTGTGAGCCTGGTGGTCGCCGCGGTGGCCGCCTTCCTTCTGGTTCCCCTCATGCCGCAGGCCGTCGAGGCCCAGGAGCGGGCCCGCGTCATGGTTCCCGACCTCCAGCCCACCGACGACTCCCGTGATCGCTTCGGTGAGAACGTGGCGGAGTACGTGAGAGATCTCATCGACCTCGAGCGCCACGTGGCCATGTCCGAGCGGGACATCGACCAGGCGGCTCGGGAGTTCGACCTGCGCTACGGGGATCTGGACTGCACCACCGCCAGACAGCTCGCCACCCAGATCGACGTACCCCTGGTCTTGTGCGGTGAGTACTTCACGTCCGATGACGGCGAGTACACCATGCAGGCCACCTTCTACACGATCCCGGCCCTGGAGGAGTTCGAGGTCGAACCCCTGGCCCTCTACTACCGGGACGAGGAGCAGGCGGCCCGCCACATCCTGCAGGCCTTCGAGCGTACCTCTGAGCAGGTCCTGGCCATCGGGCTCTGCCAGTCCGAGCGCGCCTCCGCCAACTGGGAGCAGGCCGTAGAGTACTGCACCCGGGCGCTGGACGTGGCTCCGGAGTCGGAGCAGGCACGCCAATCGCTGGCCGTGTCCTACTTCGAGACGGAGCAGTGGGCGGACGCCCTGCAGCACCTGGAGATCCTGATGGAAGCTGATCCGAGCAACGAAGATCTCCTGAACCGGGCGGGGTACGCTTCGGCCCAGATGGGCGACGCCGATGCGGCACGGGACTACTACTCGGCCTACCTGGACATCAACCCCGACAACGTGGGCGTCCGGCTCACCGTGGCCTTTGATCTGGCCCAGGAGGCCGGTGACTACTACGGGGCCATGACCCTCCTGGAGGAGGGGATGGAGCAGGAGCCGGAGAACGTGGAGCTGAACGAGGCCTTCGGGATGTACGCCTTCCGAGCGGCTCTCAACCTTCAGGACGTCGAGACGGACCCGGTGGCCCAGGACAGCGACCAGCCCCGGGTGAGCGCCGAAGTGGCCGAGCTCTACCGCACCGCCATCGAGGCTCTGGACTTCGTGATCCAGGAGCGGGGCGCCGAGGCCCGGGTCACCCACGCGGTGAACATCATGCGGGCCTACCGTCAGCTCGACGAGCTGGAGAACGCCCTGGAGATGGGCAACCGGGCCCGTGACATCTTCCCCGCCGAGGCCCGGCTGCACGGACAGCTTGCCGGTGTGCACAACGAGCTGGGCAACACCGACGAGGCCATCGCCTCGCTGGAGCGGGCCATGGAGCTGGATCCCGAGGGTGCCGAGGTGTCGAGTCCCTGGACCCGGATGGGGAACTTCCTCCTGGACGCTGGTCGGCCCGATGAAGCCATCGCGGCCTTCCACAACGCCCAGGAGCGCCAGGAGCAGCAGTCGGACCAGCTGGCCAGCATGATCTTCAGCCACGCCTACGGCAACTACATCCAGGAGCGCACCAACATCCAGCGCGGGGTGGAGCTCATCGAGGAGGCCAAGGAGTTCAACGTCTCTGCCGAGTTCCGCGAGCAGCTGAACTTCTTCCACGGGTACGCGCTCATGCGGCTGGGCGAGCAGATTCAGCAGCCCCAGACGCTGGAGACGGCCCGGCAGTCGCTGCCCATCTTCCAGCAGGCCCGGGAAATGGTCCAGGCCGGTGAGGGCCACGCCCAGAGGACCGGCCAGAGCGTGAGTGGGTTGCTGGATCCCATCGATCAGTACATCGAGATCCAGGAGGCCATCATTGCCCGCGAGGGTCGGCGCTGATGACAGGATGACCAGTCGGTCCAGGCCCTGACGGGCCCGAGGACCCTCACGCAGGAATCGAAAGGGGTGTCGCGGAATTGTCCGCGGCGCCCCTTTCGTGCGTTCGGCCCCATTTCCGTCGACGAAGACTCTTGACCCGCATCCCACCCACCCCATATGTTCTCCCAGCCGTCACCACTATTACCCACTCTTCCCCACAACCACCCACGGAGGGGACAGCGTGGCGGGGTTTCTCGGGCAGTATGAGTACCAACTGGACCAGAAGGGGCGGGTCAGCCTCCCGGCGGAGTACCGGCGCCGGGCGGACGACACCCGCTTCGTCCTGCTGCAGTGGGAGCCCACCCACCTGACTCTCTTCCCCCAGTCCACCTGGGAAGGCGTGCAGGAGCGGTTGCTGGAATTGAGGCGAAGTCGGTCGGCCATGGCGGGACACCTGCGACGGATCACCGCCCGGGCGGTGGAGGTGGAGCCGGACAAGCAGGGACGCATCCTGATTCCGGCCTGGCTCAAGGAGGCGGCAGCGCTGGAGGGCTCGGCGCTCCTCATCGGAGCCCTGGATCGGGTGGAGATCTGGGATCCGGAGAGGTTCCGTGACGCGGGGCCGGCCGAGGGCGAGGAATCGGAGGAGCTGGCGCAGGCCGTCCACGAGATCTTCGGCTGATGGACCGGGAGAATGACTTCCATGTCCCGGTCCTGGTGGACGAGGTGGTCGAATTCCTGGCCGGCTCGCCGGCCCGGGGAGAGATCATGGACGGGACGGTGGGGGGAGGCGGCCATGCTCGGGCGATCCTCCAGCGGATCCCCGACAGCCGCGTCCTGGCGGTGGACCGGGATCCGGAGGCACTGGCCCGGGCCCGGACGGCGCTGGAGCCCTGGAGCGACCGTATCCGCTTCCTGCAGGCACGCTTCGACGAGGCGGCCCGGGGGGCGGGAATCTTCGGACCGTCCCTCAGGGGGGCGCTCCTGGACCTGGGGGTCAGCTCCAGGCAGATCGACGAGGACGACCGTGGGTTCGCCTTTCGCTCCGGCGAGGCGCCCCTGGACATGCGCATGGGGGGCGAGACGGAAGGTGGGCCCACGGCGGCCGACATTCTGAATGAGTGGGACGAGGAGGAGCTGGCCCGGATCTTCAGGGAGTATGGAGAGGAACCCCGGGCGCGGCGGCTGGCCGCCGAGGTGGTGAAGCGGCGGGCCAGCCGTCCCCTGGGGAGGGCGCAGGACCTGTTGGACGCGATGAGCGTGGTCCATCAACGACCGCTTTCGGCAAAGGAGAAGGCCAGGGTGTTCCAGGCGCTGCGGATTCAGGTCAACGACGAGTTGGCTGCGCTGGAGACGGCGTTGCCTCGTCTGCGGAAGGCTCTCCTGCCCGGGGGAGTCCTGGTGGCCATCGCCTATCACTCCCTGGAAGACCGGATCGTGAAGCACACCCTCCGGGAGTGGAGCCAGGACTGCGTGTGCCCTCCGGGGCTGCCGGTCTGCGCCTGCCGGGGTGAGGCCTTGGGCGAACTGCTGACCCGGAAGGTGGTCCGGCCCACCGAGGCGGAGCTGGAAAAGAATCCCCGGGCCCGCAGCGCACGCCTGAGGGCGTGGAGGAAGGCCGCATGAGGCTGAGCGGCACTTCCCTGGTGGCCCTGGCCATGGCGGCGCTCCTCACGGCCCTGAGCATGGTGACATGGCGTCAGTCCCGGACCCGAGAGGCACTGGCGGATCTGGACGACATCCAGAGGCAGATGTCGCTGGTCGAATCCGAGCGGTCCGAGCTGCAGCGACGAATCCAGGTGCTGGAGAGTCGGAGCCGGGTGGTGACCGAGGCACGGGAGCGGCTCCAGATGCGCACCCCGGGTTCCGAGGAAATCGTCTTCATGCCGGGAGGACTGGAATGAGCCGAGGTGCGAATGTGGCCGCACGGCGCAGGATGCTTCTCTGCTGCTGGCTCGTGGTGGTTGGGGGACTCCTCTGGAGAGCGGTGGACCTGCAACTCGTGCAGGCCGGCGAATGGCGAGCCGAGGCCGAGCGCCAGCACCGCACCACCGGCGTCATCCCCGCCGCCCGGGGTATGATCATGGACCGGTCCGGCCTTCCGGTGGCCCTCTCCCACGAGACCTTCCAGGTAAGTGTGGCTCCCCACGAGGTACGGGACACCACCCATACGGTGGAGGTTCTGGCTGACGCCCTGGGCGTTCCCACGGCCCGGGCCCGGGCGCCCTTCGAGTCGTCTCGACGCTGGGTGCCCCTGCAGGGCCGGTATCCCCCGGACGCCCGCGACGCGCTGGCCGGTGTCCGCGGGGTGTACGTGGAGCGGGAGCTGAGGCGCTTCTATCCCCATGGCGATCTCCTGCAGGGCGTCCTGGGCGCCGTGGTGGACGGCCACGGGGCGGGCGGGGTGGAACAGGCCTTCGAGGAGGCGCTCCAGGGGTTCCCCGGCACCGAGATCCTGGCCCGGGACTCGCAGGGTCGCCCCATTCCGGGTGACACCTGGGTGGTGGAGCCTCCCCGCAGTGGAGGGCAGGTGGTCCTCACCCTGGACGCGGATCTGCAGGAAATCGCCCACCAGGCCCTGCAGCAGGCCCTGGAGGAGACGGGCGCACGGGGTGGGGACGTCCTGGTTACCGATCCCCGGTCCGGAGAGATCCTGGCCATGGCATCGCTCAAGGACGGAGCCCAGACCCACCTGGGCGCCATCAACACGCCCTACGAACCCGGCTCCATCCTGAAACCCTTTACCGTGGCCACCCTCCTGAGCACGGGGCGGGCCACTCTGGCCGATTCGGTGGACGCCGGCAACGGCCAGTGGCGGAAGGCGGGCCGGACCATCACCGACGTCCAGAGCCCGGGCCACACGGATCTGGCCCACGCGCTTCAGGTTTCGTCCAACGTGGGCATCGCCAAGCTGGCCGATCGGCTGACGCCGGCAGAGCAGTACGAAGGGCTCCGGGACTTCGGGCTGGGTGCGCCCACGGGGATCGACCTTCCCGGGGAGGTGGCCGGTTCCCTTCGTCGTCCGCAGCGCTGGTCGGCCCAGTCGCCGGCCTCCCTGGCCATCGGGTACGAGGTGGGGGTGACGCCCCTGCAGATGGCCATGGCCTACGGCGCCCTGGCCAACGGCGGCACCCTCATGGAGCCCCGGATTATCCGGGAGGTTCGGGATTCGGCGGGTCGGACGATCCGCAGTGCCGATCCCCGGGCCGTGCGCCGGGTGGTCTCCCCCGAGGTGGCCCGGGAGGTCACCGAGGCGCTGGTGGGCGCGGTGGAGGACGGCACCGGGGGGAGGGCACGTCTGAGCACATTCGAGGTGGCGGGAAAGAGCGGGACCAGTCGGGCCCACGCCGGGGGCGTCTATGAGCGGGGTGCCTACTACGCATCCTTCGCTGGCTTCTTTCCTGCCGAGGACCCCCAGCTCGTGGTCTTCGTGAAGTTGGACCGGCCCCGAGGGGAGTACTACGGGGGTGCCACCGCTGCTCCGGTGACCCGGGCCACCATGGAGGCCATTCTGGCGACTCACGCGCCGCCTCTGGATCGTCGGGCGCTGGCTGCCCTGGCCCGGCGACAGGCCATACCCGGGGAGATGACCCCGGGTGCCGGAGGCGTGTCCGGACAGGTGACCGGCCCGGTGGAGGTTGCCGCCCTGCACGACAACGGGCTCTCCCCGTCGGCCGGACGGTCCACCGGAACCCGGGGTTCCACCTCACACTTCGCCGCCCACTCCGACGGGGGGACGGTGCCCGGGCTCGACGTCCGGGGATGGGATGAGCGGGAGTTCGTGCTTCCCGACCTGAGCGGGCAGACCCCCAGACGGGCGGCCCGGCAGCTTCACGGACTCGGCCTGGTGGTGGAGTGGGCGGGTCCGGAGCACGTTCGGGCCACCGACCCGTCGGCCGGTGCCCTGGTGACGCCGGGAGACACCATTCGGCTGCTGGGTCCCCCTGGCCGGTCGGCCGCCGCAGGAGCGCGTTTCGATGAGTGAGGGGGGAACGCGTCTCGGGGCCCTGGCCCGCGTCCTCCGGTCCGAGGGGCTTCTGGTCCAGCTCCATGGGTCGGAGGATCTCCTCGTTTCGGGGGTGACGCAGGATTCCCGGACGGTGGCGGAGGGCGACCTCTTCCTGGCCTGGAAGGGCACCCGGCTCGATGCCCACACGTTTCTGCCACAGGCGAGGCGCGCCGGCGCCGCGGCCGCCGTGGTGGAGCGCTTCATGGCCGAGGTGGATCTTCCACAGCTCCAGGTCACCGATGGGCGGCGAGCCGCGGCCATCCTGGCCCACGAGCTCCTGGGCCGACCCACCGACGCCCTGGGCGTCACCGCCGTGACGGGCACCAACGGCAAGACCACCGTCACCTTTCTGACCCGGCACCTCCTGGCGGGGCTGGGACCTTCGGCGGCCCTGGGGACGCTTGGGGTTATCGGTCCCGACGGTCGTCCAGTGCCCGAGAGCCAGGGGCTCACCACCCCGGGGCCGGTCGAGCTTTCCCGCCGGCTGGCAGAGCTGGTCCGCGAGGGCGTGACCCGGGTCAGCCTCGAGGCGTCGTCCCATGCCCTGGAACAGCGAAGGCTCGACGGACTGGCGGTGGACGTGGCCTGCTTCACCAACCTGACCCGGGACCACCTGGACTACCACGCGGACCTGGATGCCTACCGGGACGCCAAGGCCCGCCTCCTGGGCCTCCTGCGGGACACTGAAAGCGGCGTGGTGGTGAACGGCGACGATCCGGCGTGGAAGGCCCTGCCCGAAATCGACGGGCGCCTGCTTGTGACCGGGGTCAGGAAATCGAGTCAGGAGGGGGAAGGGAAGGGCTCCGCCGGAGCAGCGGGTCCGGTGGCACGGAGCCTCCTTCCGCCCCTCCTGGCGTCGGAGGTGGAGCTGTCAGGGACCGGAGCCCGTTTCCGGCTCGAGTGGGGAGAGGACGCCGCCCCGGTGAGCACCCCCCTCCTTGGCGCCTTCAACGTGGAGAACGCCCTGGTGGCCGCCGGCGCCGGTCTCCTGGCGGGGCTCTCACTGGAATCCGTGGCCCTTCGACTCGCCGACGTGGTCCCTCCCCCCGGACGCATGGAGGTCACCGTGCGGGAGCCGGTCCCGGTGATCCTGGACTACGCCCACACCCCCGACGCCCTCCGCCGGGTGCTGGAGACCCTGGGGCCCCTCTATCCGGGGCGCCTCATCGTGGTCTTCGGCGCAGGAGGGGACCGGGATCCGGCGAAACGTCCGGAGATGGGACGCATCGTGGCTCGGGGAGCCGACATTCCGGTGGTCACCTCCGACAATCCCCGCACCGAGGATCCCGACAAGATCATCGATCACATCATGGCCGGCATGGAGGGGACGGCCCATCACCGGGTCGCCGACCGTCGGGAGGCCATCCGGGTGGCCCTGGAGCTGGCTCGGCCCGGCGACGCCGTCCTTCTGGCCGGGAAGGGCCACGAGACGTACCAGGTGGTGGGCACCGAGCGCCGGGAGTTCGACGAGCGGGTGGTGGTCCGGGAGCTACTTCGGAACCGGGGGATGTCATGAGCCGGGGGCCCTTCCGCTGGGA
>SKVI01000285.1 GCA_007129525.1 Gemmatimonadota bacterium
CCCCGTGCCGGTCCAGCTTCCGCCACGACCGGACGAACCGCTCCACCTCCGCCGTGGTCCCCTGCCGGGCGTACTCCACCAGGTGCGCCTCCCGCTCCTCCCGCGCTTTCGCCTTCTCCTCTTCGGTCTTGTCCTCGTCTTCGGGCCGGTCGCGGTGCAGGTCGTCCACCACCCGGGTGAGTGCTCTTACCTTGGAGAAACTCAGCTCGCCCCGGGCCATGCTCTGGCTCGTCACCGGCATCCGCTCCAGCGCTCGGGCCGCCCGCACCTTCTCCCGGCACGCCCCCAGAGCAAAGCCGGTGTTGAAGTGGATGGCGTGGGCGCACGACCGGTGGCCTGCCAGCTTCCACCCCTCCAGCCGGTCGTACTCCGCCACCAGCACCAGGAACCGGTAGTCGTGGGCGTGACGGTGGCCCGCCATCTCCGCCATCCGGTCTTCGAGGGTCACGATCCGGTCCTGATGGGTAGCGGGGTCGTCGGGGGCGGGGTCGGGCTCCGGAGCGGGCGGGTCCGGGGTGGGTTCTGGGTCGGGATCGGGGTTGGGCGCCTCCTCATCGTACGCCGGCGGCTCCACCTCCCGGACTTGCCAGCGACCACGCCTTGGAGCCGATCGGGCGTACGCCGTTCTGGGCAACCGCTCCCCGAGGGACGTTTCACCTGGAACGTTTCGGGGCGTGGAGCTGCTCGCCCGCAGGGATGGCCATCTGGTCTGAGGCGTTTCAGCTGGCACGTCCGACCTCACAATCCCATCGGCCGCCACCGATCGATCTGCTATCATCCCTCCGTCCGCTACCACCCCTCCGTCCTCCACCACCGCTCGCCCCTTCATCACCCCGTCCATCCTGCCACCTCCCAAGTTCAAGTCCGCCATCTGCTTGTACAATATAACGGCGGGTTTGGCGGCCCTCTCACGTGGCGTTGGAGGGCGAAACTGGCCTTCTCAGGTCTCCGGGTCCGGGCAGGCGCTCGAGGCGCCTCAGGCGGGACGGCAGGTCGGGTGATGGCGGTGTTCGGAGGGCATGTCGGCTCAGCCCGACAACCCCGCCCTCAAAGCTGTCCATGGCTGATTGGGAACTATCCATGGGCGGCTGGGCGTCCGCGCAGGATGCTCGCAGGAGGGATTCCCTGGGAACATCCTTCGGCAAGGCCCCTTGACAATTGCGCAAGGGACACCGTAACCTTTCCGCTCGGGTAGCGGGGTTCGCTCCACTACCACGATGGTGGAGACTTCCTTGCAACGGTGCGAGGAGTCTTCACTCGAGCACACTCGATGCTGCTCAGAGCAAACCCGTCGAAAGGCGGGGACGCAGAGCTACGGAGCTGCGGTGATCATGTTCGGCGTGATCGCCATGCCAGCCGGGCCGCCAGCACGACTCACGGAGTCGACGACTGGCGGCCCTTTTTCTTTTATGGGTTGCAGTACCAGGCTCCTCCGGGGGTAGGAAACCCAAAGCGACCACGTCGGCTCTACCCGGTGTTCGACGTGCGGAGGGACCTGCTCGGCAGGGGGTGGTGGGCTTTGCCCGCCATCCCCTGTTCGCGTTTGGGGGCGCGGAACTTCAGTGCACCCCTTCGGGAACTGGCGTCCCCACCAGGATCGCCGTGAGGAGAACCACCAGAGCGGCCACCCCCACTTCCACGCCGGCACGGCGTCGGACGGTTCGGGCGCCCTCCTCGTCGTCCGCCACCGGAAGGCCCACATTCCAGTTCCGAAATCCCAGGAAGAGGACGACCCCGGCGGCCAGGATCTTGAGGGATAACACTCGACCGTACGCCGCACGCCACAGGTTCTCGAATTCGCCCAGGTGGAAGCCGGCCAGCAGGATCCCCATGGCGAGCAGCAGGGGAACCGCACCCATGGCCATGTAGGAGAAGCTCCGGAGCTGTCCGGCCAGTGCCGGGATCGCTCCCCCGCCCCGCGGCCTGAGCCAGAGGATCAGCGCCAGGGTTCCCATCCAGGCACCGGCGGCCAGGGTGTGCAGGCCGTCCAGCGCCACCGTGAAGGGAGCCAACCGGGGAACGGCCACGGCATGGCTCGAAAGGGAGAGGGTAAGGACCAGGAGCAGGACCCCGATCCAGGCCACCTTCCACCCCAAGGGAAGGCGAGGGGCCGGACCTTCGTTCTCCGGCTTCAACTGTCCGGTCTCCTTCGCCTCTCGCTCCGCCCGGGCCCGGTCCCGGACGGTATACTGAAGGGCGCGAAAGCTCGTCCAGAGGAGCAGAAGCACCGCGCCCTGGCCAATCCACACGGTGCCCCAGAAGGTCTCGAAGAGAAGAAAGTGGAGATCCTCCGTCACGGGCGCGAAAGGATCCCGGAAATTCCTCACCTGGACGCCGAGCCGCAACGCCCAGACCGGGAGCAGGAGAAGCGCGACGAGCCCGGCGGCCCGGACCAGTCGCCCCTCCACCTCCCGCATGGCGCCGCGCAGGAGGGCGGGCTGCCACGGAGCCACAAAACTGCGCCACGACGCGGCCCCCACCAACAGGAGCACGCCGGAGAAGAGAAGCCAGCGCTGCAGGGGGGAAAGGACCGCGTCGATCACGGCGTGCTCTGCTCCGATTCAGGATCCGGTGGTTGGGTGACCTCAATGTGAGGTCTCGAGTGGTCGGTTGCCACCAGACCATCTCTCACGGGCCGGTAATCCTGCGGGCTGGTAGTCGTGCGGGCTGGTGGCCCCGCGGCCCAGCAGTCCGTGCGCCGGCAGTCCGCGGGCCGGTAGTCCTGCGGGCCGGTGGTCCCGCGGGCACGAAGCCCCAGCGGTGGCGACGGGGAGCCGTGCGCCATGTTCGGGGGTATCCAGTTCGATGCCTGTGCCGGGCACTCGGTATCTGTACCGGGCGCGATGCCAGTACCGGGCACGACGTCAGCACGCGGCGCTGGGAGGATCGCCACCGCGCCGGGTTCCCGGCGGGCACCTTCGCGGCGGGCACCTTCGCGTCGCCATGCACACACGCTCGCTATGCACACACCCCTGCGCGAGGCTCCAATGAACCCCCTCTCCCTGATCCCCGTCGCCATCTCCTGCGCCACGCTCTACCTGGCCCCCTCGCCCGTCCACGCAGACGCCACCGAGGGCCTTCCCGCCGAGGCGGTCGCTGACACCGTGTCGCTCCCGGAAGCCTGGCCCGCGTCCTTCCCGGACGTGCCCGAGGGCGGCACCCTGGCCGGCGTCACCGAGGTCCCACCCGAGCGAATCAGGGGCGAACACACCGGGCCCTACTTCATTGTGGCGGTAAACCTGCCTCACACCGAAGCCGAGAGCTTCCGCCACTACCGGCAGGCGCTGGAGGCGGCAGACTGGGAGATCGTGGAGGCTCTCACCAACGACGGCTCGCGCCTGGGCCTCGTGACCATCGGGTTCCGGGGACATGGATACGCCGGTGACATCCGCTTTCAGGAGGTGATGGGCACAGTCCTGGCCACCATCCATCTCTACGAGAGCTCGGCCGGCCTCGCGTCTCCGTCCAGCTCGGCCGGGGCCCGCACCAGCCCGAAATAGCCCATGACCAGCCCACCGGACACGAACATGAGAAGGCTGTAGACCCCGGCCGGAACGGCCATCTCACCGGCCCCCAGGATGGACATGGCAATGACGATGGCCAGGGTCCCGTTCTGGATTCCGGACTCGATGGAGATGGTCACCGACTGCCGAAGGTCCAGAAAGAAGAGGCGCGCCACTCCGAAGCCCAGCGCCATGGTGGCCACGTTCAACGCCGCCGTCACGCCGCTCAGGGCAAAGAAGTGGTCCACCAGGACCTGCCGCTGATCCACTACCACCGCTCCCAGCACCAGCAGGAAGATGGCGGCGGACGAAGCCCGGACCACTCCCCTGAGCCGGTCGGCCACGTCGGCTCTGAAGTGGCGGATCGCCAGCCCCAGGGCCACGGGGATGGCCGTAATGGCCACGATCTGCACCACGATCTCCCCCACCGGCGAGCGAATGGCGTCGGCTTCCACCCCGAAGTGGCTGATGGAGAGGGCCAGGATCAACGGGATCGTCACCACCGTGGCTACGCTGCTCAGGGCCGTCAGCGTAATGGAAAGCGCCGTGTCGCCCCGGGCCACGAAGGTGATGAGGTTCGAGGTGGGCCCGCCCGGACAGGCGGCAATGAGCATGAGCCCTACCGCCCACACCGGCGGAAGCCCGAAGAGGTAGACCAGCGCCAGGCCCACTGGAGGCAGGATCAGGAGCTGGCTTCCCAGTCCCACCAGGGCGGCCCGGGGAAAACGAACCACCCTTCGGAAGTCGCCCATCGAGAGCGACATCCCCAACCCGATCATGATGATGATCAGGGAGACCGGCAGGACCACCGAGATGAAGACGCTCTCTTCCATGACGGACCTGGCCGGAGCTCAGCTCGACGACCCGGACTTCTTCAACAGCCTTCCTGCTCGGGGTCCGATCAACCCTCACCCCCGATTCCTTCGATGATCCCGTTCAGGGTGTCGCTGGGGCGCATGGCCCGGACGGTGCGATCGGGGTCCGGCAGGTAGTAGCCCCCCAGGTCCTGCGGCGGCCCCTGGGCGGCGTTCAGCTCCTCCAGGATGGTGTCCTCGCCCTCACCCAACCGGGCGGCCACCTCCCGAAACCGATCGGCCAGCTCGGCGTCGTCGTCCTGCCGGGCCAGCGCCCGGGCCCAGTAGAGCGTCAGGTAGAAGGTGCTCCCCCGGTTGTCCAGCTCGTTCACCTTTCGGGACGGTGAGCGGCCGTTCTCCAGGTAGTCCCGCACCGCGTCGTCCAGCGCCACCGAAAGGGCCCGGGCTCCCCGGTTGTCGAAGCTCTCACCCAGGTGCCCCAGCGACACGGCCAGCGCCATGTACTCCCCCAGCGAGTCCCAGCGGAGGTGTCCCTCGCGGGTGAACTGCTGCACGTGGCGGGGAGCCGAGCCACCGGCCCCGGTCTCGAAGAGACCCCCGCCGTTCAGGAGGGGCACGATGGAGAGCATGCGCGCGCTGGTACCGATCTCCAGAATGGGAAAGAGATCGGTGAGGTAGTCCCTCAGCACGTTCCCCGTCACCGAGATAGTGTCTTCGCCCCGGCGGATCCGCTCCAGGGAGAGCTTCATGGCCTGCTCGGGGGGATGGACCGGGAGCTCCAACCCCTCGGTGTCGTGCTCCGGGAGGCAGACCTCCACCTTCCGGATCAGCTCGGCGTCGTGGGGGCGCTCTGGATCGAGCCAGAAGATCGCCGGAACCCCGGTGGCCCGGGCCCGGCTCACCCCCAGCTTCACCCAGTCCCGGATGGCGGCGTCCGACGTCCGGCAGGCCCGCCAGATGTCGCCTTCCTCCACCTGGTGCTCGGTGAGTGTGCGCCCGTCTGCGTCCACCACCCGGACGATTCCCGGTCCCTCCATCTCGAAGGTCTTGTCGTGGGAGCCGTACTCCTCGGCCTTCTCGGCCATGAGCCCCACGTTGGACACCGTCCCCATGGTGTGCGGATCGAACTGGCCGTTGGCCTGGCAGTCCCTCACCACCGCGTCGTAGGTGGAGGCGTAGCTGGACTCGGGGATCACGATCTTGCAGTCCTGGAGCTCGCCGTCGGCATTCCACATGCGGCCCGAGTCCCGGATCACCGGGGGGATGGAGGCGTCGATGATGACGTCGCTGGGCACGTGCAGGTTGGTGATGCCCCGGTCCGAATCCACCATGGCGATCCCCGGGCCCTCCTCATAGGCCCGCTCCAGGTCGGCTTCGATGGCCGCTCGGGTCTCGTCGGGCAGGTCCTGGATCCGACTCAGCAGGTCGGTCACCCCGTTGTTGGGATCGACCCCCGCCTCCCGGAGGGCCTCGGCGTGGCGCCGGAAGACCGGGGCGAAGTAGACCCGGACCGCGTGGCCGAAGATGATGGGGTCGGAGACCTTCATCATGGTGGCCTTCAGGTGGAGCGAGAAGAGCACGCCCTGCCGGCGGGCATCGTCCATCTGGGCCTCCAGGAACTCCACCAGCGCACGGCGGCTCATGAAGGAGGCGTCCAGGACCTCCCCCGCCTGCAGCTCGAGCCCGCCTTTGAGCTCGGTGACGGTGCCGTCGGGGGCCTCGTGTTCGATGCGCGCCGTGGTGGCGGCCTCGACGGTGACTGACTGCTCGTTGTGGAGGAAGTCGCCTCCGTCCATGGTGGCCACGTGGGTCCCGGAGTCGTCGGGCCACGCCTTGAGCCGGTGGGGCTGGCCCCGGACGAACTCCTTCACCGGACGGGGCACTCGCCGGTCGGAGTTGCCCTGCCGCAGGACGGGGTTCACCGCGCTTCCCTTCACCCTGTCGTATCGGCTCCGGACCTCGCGCTCCGCGTCGGTGGCGGGCTCGTCGGGGTAGTCCGGCAGGCCGTATCCCTTCTCCTGCAGCTCCCGGATGCACGCCTTGAGCTGCGGCACGGAGGCGCTGATGTTGGGCAGCTTGATGACGTTGGCCTCCGGAGTGTGCACGACGTGCCCCAGCTCCGCCAGGTCGTCGGGGATGTCCCCCTCGAGCTCGTCCCGGAAGGCGGCCAGGACGCGCCCCGCCAGTGAGATGTCGCGGGTCTGTACCGGCACCCCCGTGACTCCGGCAAAGGCTCGAATGACCGGAAGGAAGGCATGGGTGGCCAGCGCCGGGGCTTCGTCGGTCCAGGTATAGAGAATGGGGGGGGACTCGCTCATGTGGCCGTGGGGTTGGGTGCGAAGGGCTCGGGACCCTTCAGACTACAACCCGCCCGCGCCCCGGACCAGCCCCGGGACATCGGTCCCGCCTTCGAGGACCGGAGGCGGCAGCAGGCCTTACGACTCCTTCACATCCACCCCGGACCCGTCCACCCACCGGGTGGGTATCCGTTCGCGGCAGCCCATGCACACCAAGCCGACAGAGACCTAAACGGAAGGGCTCACATGACCGCCGAGGACGTGTTCGATCCCGACGTAGCCCGGCACCTCGTCCAGCGAATCCGCTCGCTGGAGCCCGACAGCCGCCCACGGTGGGGAAAGATGGACGTGGCTCGGATGCTGGCCCACTGCTCGGTCCCCTACGAGTTCGCGTTCGAGGACGTCCACCCCCGAGCGGGCCCCGTCAAGCGGTTCGTCCTGCGGCTACTGGCCAAACCTACGGTGACCGGCCCGAAGCCCTACCGACGAAGCCTTCCCACCACCTCGGCCTTCAAGATCGCCGATGAACGGGACTTCGAGGCGGAGCGAAAGCGCCTCATCGACTACGTGGAGCGGACGGCAGAAGAAGGGGAGGAGGCCTTCGAGGGCCGCGAGCACCCCTCCTTCGGCGCCCTCACCGCCGACGAGTGGCGAACGCTCTTCTACAAGCACCTGGACCACCACCTGACGCAGTTCGGGGCGTGACCGGGGACGGCCCGGTTCAGTTCGGAGCCGAACCTCACCTCACCCCCCGGATTCGACGGTGATCTGGATGGTCTCGCAGAGTCCCTCAAGGGTTCGGTGTTCGTCGTCGCCGGCCTGCACCGACAGGATGTACTCACCCGGCTCCAGCTGCATCTCGATCTCGTTGCTGCCGTCGCCGAAGTGGATCCAGGGATCGGCCTCCGGGATGATGGTGCCGGGCGGCAGGCACTCCGTGTTGTAGCCCAGGTGGTAGTGGATCACCTCCTCCCGGGGTTCGTCCACCTCGTCGGGCACGGCTCCGATCTCGATGTTTTCGCTCCCGAACACCACCTGCACCGGGCTCGTCACCGTCTCACCGTCCCGGGGCTGTTCGAAGAAGACCCGGGCTTCGTCGGTGGCCTCGGGGACCTCGTCGGCCTCGGGCGCCACGTCGCCGCAAGCGGCCGCGGCCACGAGGACGAATGCGAGCGAGACCAGTCCGAATCCGGCCCGGCGGGGGCACAGCGGTCCGCAATTCCAGGGGGCACGTACCATGTCAGGATCTCCCGGTGTGATGACGATTGGGCGAGGGTGCGGAGAACGGAGAAACCTCCTGCGAGTCCCGTCACCCCTCGATGCTGCGCGGCAAGGTAGATGGGACCGTCAGATGCGAGCAAGGGGTCTGCAACTCCCGGAAAAGGGTGCTCGGGCCCCCCTCACCCCTCGTCGCCCGACGAACCGGAGCCGCTCCAGTCGTCGGTCTCCTCCGGCTGACGCGACCATTCCTCCCGGGCTTCCCGGGCCCGACGGGCCGCCTCCTCCACGATCCGGAGCGACTCACGGACCTCCGCCGGATCCGGATCGTCGGGTGCCAGGCGCCCGGTGCCCCGGACCTCGTAGGCGAACAACTTGGACCGGAGGTCACCCATCATCCGGATGATCCGGGGCGTGCCCTCCAGGAGGCGCCCTTCCTCCTCCAGCCGAAGCAGAAGTCCGGCAAAGTGGACCAGGTCGGCGCGGAGCCGTTCGGGCGAGATATCGTCGTGGGTTCCCATGTCGGTGTCGTCAGGCGTCGGTGTCGTCAGGCGTCAGGACCGTGAGTCGAGCCTTGATGTCGGAAGGGGCCTGGGGAGCAAAGAAGTACCCTTCCCTCCGGCAAGCGGTCCCGGCCCACCGACGAGTTCGCGACCACTACGGCCCGGGTCACTGGCGGACGGCCCGGGCACTCATCGTTCAGGGACGCCGGCGCTCTGGGAGGAGGCCAGGTACCGGACGCTCCTGGCCGAACGAAGGGGCGACGGGGCGTAGCAGGCTGCCGCCCGGTGCCCCCTCAACCCCCCTCCAGGAGGTAGCGCCGAAAGAACTCGGCCGTACGACGATAGTAGTCGTACCGGCTCGGGACGTGGTCGAAGTTGTGTCGCTCCAGGGGGTAGTACATGACCTCGAAGTCCTTCTCAAGCTCGATGAGTCGCTGTAGTGGGCCCAGTCGGTGACCCCGTCGTTGGAGACCCCGGCGGCGAACACCCCCGGGTACCGGAAGAGCGACATGAGGGTGAAGAACCCCCCGTACGACACGCCGTACATGCCCAGCCGGTCCGGGTCCGGATGCCAGCGGAAATGGACGCCGGATCCGTCCAGCGCCCAGCGGGCCTGACGCACCTCCTGACCGAGCCAGCGATCCGGGCTCGACACATCCCGAAGGGTGAGGGCGCCCTCCGCCGCACCCGCGGGGTCCGCCGTGCCCCCTGGGTCTGCCTGCCGCACGGGAGGCTCGGCCGGGAAGGAGACCTGGCCTTCAGCCTGGGCAGGAATGATCCCGGTGACGCACGTGGCCAGGAGAAGGAGCAGTCCCCGGCGCAGGCGTAAGGGACCGGGTGCACGAGACGGGCTGGACACCATCGAGACGATGAGAACGGAGCTCGGACACGGGTCGACGGGGTGAAGAGGGACGTTCAGGTGACATCGCCCTGCAAAGTAGGCGGTGGGCACGTCACCTGTCACACCTCGTTCTGAAGCTTGCAAGGGGGGGCACCGCGCGGGATCCGGGACGACCTTGTACACGCCTTCTACCACGCCCACTGCAACGGTAGGCTGACACACTGTTCGTGAAATGACAGGCGCGGACAAGCCGCGCCCTCCCGCCTTCCCACACAACACCAGGAGACCCACGATGGCAGTGAACAAGGAAGAACTCGAGGCCTTCACCTCGGACGGGGGGATCGGTTGGGGAGAACATCACCACGACCTCTTCGCCGGCACGGAACGCTTCTTCGAGCCCGTCTACCGGACCAACCTGGTCGAGCGCTGGATTCCCGCCCTGGACGGGGTGGAGGAGAAGCTGAAGTCGGGCGCCCGGGTAGCCGACGTGGGCTGCGGCCACGGAGCGTCCCTCATCTTGCTGGCGAGGGCCTTTCCGGCCTCCACCTTCGTGGGGTTCGACTACCACGAGGGATCGGTGGAGGCGGCGCGGGACTCGGCGGCCCAGGCCGGGGTGGGTGACCGAGTGAGCTTCCAGGTGGCCGGCGCCGACTCCTTCGGAGGCGAGCCCTACGACCTGGTCTGCGTCTTCAACGCCCTCCACGAGTGGGGAGACCCGGTGGGGGCGGCCCGGCACATCCGGAGCCGCCTCGCCCCTGACGGCACCTGGATGTTCACCGAACCCTGCACCGATGACGAACTCGTGGAGAGCGTTCGGGCCCGAACCTTCTTCTCGGTCTCCACCTTCGTGTGCACCCCCAGCGCCCTTTCCCAGGGCGGGGAGGACGCCCTGGGTGCCCAGGCGGGTGAAGCCAACCTTCGGCGGGTGGTTGAGGGGGCCGGCTTCACCCGGTTCCGGCGCGCCGCCGAGACCCCGGCCTTCATGGTGCTGGAGGCCCGACCCTGAGGGGCTTTGC
>SKVI01000362.1 GCA_007129525.1 Gemmatimonadota bacterium
ATCTTTCCGAACCCCTGAGCCAGGTCCTGCGCCAGGTCCAGGGGGTCGCCCCCGCTGCCCCCGTCGGCCGAGCCTATGTACAGGAGCCCGTAGTCGGGATGTCCGGGCGCGGCGTGGGGGTGGAAGGCGATGAGGCCGGCGTTGTGGTTGCCGAAGGGCTGCTCGAAGCGGGCCAACTCCCGGGGCGGGTCGCCGTCGTAGGTGGCCGCCCCGGCGTCCACTGCCGTCCACTCGTGCAGAACGGTGTGGTGCGTATTGTCGCCGCCGTGGGGGCGGAAGTCGGCGGTGGGCTCGTTGTCCTGGACATCGGACCAGGTATAGAACCTTCCGTAGCCGGCGGCGCCTTCCTGGCCGAACTCCGGGTGGAAGGCGAAGCTCTGGAAGCCCCGCTCTCGCCCCGAGGCCTCGACGCCCACGCCCCACTGCGGGTCGTCGATGTCCACGTACCGGACCACCTCGCTGCCGTCGTAGCTGACGCTGTAGATGGGCCCCCACATGTCGTTCACAAAGAGCCGCTGGGTGCCCGGTTCGTCGAACATGACCATCATGCGGGCCACGCCGCGCTCGTGGTCGGGGAGTGACGCGAACTCCACCACGTCCACGATGGCCAGCCCCTCCTCGGTTTCGATGGGGTCGGGGAAGGGATCGTTGGTGGTCTGCTGCGCCTGCGCCTCGCCGGCACCCAGCGCCATGGCCGCGACGACCATCCCCGCAAGCAGGGCCGCGGTCACGGTGGCCGGTGTCGTGGATCTGGCGCCCGCCGTGGATCTGGCGCCCCCTGGCGCCGTCGCCCCGAGTTCTCTCGTCCGCTTCCCGCTTTGGTCGTCTCGCATGGTGCCGTTCCCCCGGCCTGTCTGGTTCGTCGTGGTGCCTCCGGACCGCGTGCCGCTCGATGGGTCCCGTGGATCGAGGCGGTGCCGTGCCTCGAGGCGGTGTCGTACCCCGAGCCGGTGCGATAGTCGCCCCGGCGGAGGGGGCGCGTCAAACGCCGGTGCTGATGGCGTCGATGTCGCCGCGGCCAGATGCTCCGTACATTTCCCGGGGAGGCAACGCCCCTGGTCCGGCCCGTCGCCGCTCAGAGGTGGAACCAGGTCTCCACAGATCGATCCTTCTCGAGTGGATGAGCCACAAGGGGAAAAGGATGACCGCTGGCGAGAACAAAGACGGCGACATCGGCGCCCGCTCCGACCTGCGTCCGGTCGTGGGCATCGGGGCATCTGCCGGAGGGCTGGCCGCGCTGAAGGAACTGTTCGGGTACATGCCCTCCGATACCGGCCTCGCCTTCGTCGTCGTAGTGCACCTCTCGCCGGAGCACGAGAGTCACCTCCCGGACCTGCTCCAGTCCCACACGCAGATGCCGGTGACGCAGGTGGCCGAAACGGTCCAGATGGAGCCGGATCACGTCTACGTGATTCCGCCGGGCTCGAATCTCGCGGCGGTGGACACCCACCTTCGCCTCTCGGAGCTCGAGGAGGAGCGCAGCCGGCGCGCACCCATCGATCACTTCTTCGAGACCCTGGCCGAGACGCACCACCGGACGGCCATCGGGGTGGTCCTCACCGGCACGGGCTCCGACGGCACCTTGGGGCTGCAGAAGATCCGCGAGCGCGGCGGGCTCACCATTGCGCAGGACCCTGCCGAGGCCGAGTACCACTCGATGCCGCAGACCGCCGTCTCCAGAGGCGTCGTCGACCGGGTACTACCGCTCTCAGAGATGCCAGTGCAGATCGTCCGCTTCGCCACGACCGAACCCATGGTGCCGGAGCCGGACGAAGGCGGGGCCCTCGAACGGGACGAGCAACAGGCGGTACAGAAGATCCTCACTTACGTCCGCGTCCGCACCGGCCACGACTTCAGTCGCTTCAAGCCGGCCACCGTCACGCGCCGCATCCACCGGCGCATGCGCCTTCAGCAGGTCGAGACCCTGGAAGAGTACGCCCAGCGGATCCGCAGCGACCTCGACGAAGTCCGGCAGCTCGTTGACGATCTCCTGATCACGGTCACCACCTTCTTCCGGGATCCCGAGACGCTCGCGGTCCTGGAGCGCGACCTCATCCCGACTCTGTTTGAAGGGAAGACCGAGCAGGATCGGGTCCGCGTCTGGTCGGTGGGGTGCGCCACCGGTGAGGGGACCTACTCGCTGGCGATCCTGCTTCTGGAGCACGCATCGCGGCTCGACCGGCCGCCCCAGGTGCAGGTCTTCGCCACGGACCTCCACGAGGCCGCGCTCCAGCGCGCACAGGAGGGGCTCTATCCGGGTACCATCGAGGCCGACGTTTCTCGGGAGCGACTGGAGCGGTTCTTCGTCCGGGAAAACGATCACTACCGCATCCGGCCGGCGGTGCGTGAGGCGGTCGTCTTCGCGCGGCACAACGTGATGGCGGACCCACCCTTCTCGCGCCTCGACCTGATCAGCTGCCGGAATATGCTGATCTACCTTCAGCGCGAGGTGCAGGAGGAGATCCTCACGCTCTTCCACTACGCACTCAGGTCCGGCGGCTACCTGTTGCTTGGAGGCGCCGAGACGATCGAGGACTCCAGGCTGTTCCGGCGCTCGGACAGGTCGCACCGCATATACCGCCCTCGCGAAGGGCCTGCGCAGGAGCCGCGCCTGCCGGTCTTC
>SKVI01000378.1 GCA_007129525.1 Gemmatimonadota bacterium
CGGACGTTTCACCTGAAACGCGGCAGTCGGACGAGGGGCCCGACGGAGTTCCGGGCGCCTCCCCCTGCGGCTGCCACACCCGCTTCCACGGCACCCGGGCGGAGCGCTACCAGGTCTTTCTGCACGTGGATTACGAGACCCTCGCGGCTCAGGGCGAGCCCGGTCGCTCGCACCTGGAGGACGGGACCCGCGTCTCGGCTGAAACGGCCCGGCGGCTCACCTGCGACGCCAGCATGGTGGGGGTGATCGAGGCGAGGGGAGGGAACGAGGCCTCGGCTTCGGGAAACGGGATCGCTTCGACAGACGGGGCTGCTCCGGGAGATGGCTCGGCCGCGGAGGCTGGCTCGGCCCCAAGCGATGCCCTGGCGCGAGGCGCCGGAGCCGCCCGCCCCACCGCCCGGATCCTGGATATCGGCCGGAAGACGCGGACCATTCCGCCGGCCCTCCGGCGGGCCCTCTACCTCCGGGACGGAGGCTGCCGATTCCCGGGCTGCGGGGTGCGGTTCACGGAGGGGCACCACGTGAAGCACTGGGCGCTGGGGGGCAGGACGGAGCTGGCGAACCTGATCTCACTGTGCCGGTTCCACCACCGGGCGGTCCACGAGGAGGGCTTCGAGGTGCGCCGTACCCGGAGCGGAGACTTCCGCTTCTTCGACCGCACGGGCTGGCCCCTGCCCCAGCGGCCCCGAGCTACCGGGGTGGGCCGGATCGTCGAGTCGCGGTTCGCAGGGACGCAGGAGGCGGCGGCGAAGGAGGCGGGCCGGGCGCCGGAGGGTGCGGAGAAAGCGGATGGTGGGAGCAAGCCGCCCGGGACCCTCGAGGAGACGAACCGCGAACTGGGCATCGACCCCCAGTGGCATACGGCCGCGGCACGTTTCAGCGGAAGCGTCGACGATCCCCGCAACGGGGAGCTCCGAGACCACATGTTCCGCGCCATGGATGCGCTAGACCCGGCGGAGGCGGAGCCGAATGCGAGGGCGGGCGAGCCGAAGTCGGTGGAGGACGGGCTGGATTCGGCGGTGGAGGGGCTGGATCGGAGCGAGGAGGAGTCGAACTCACGGAAGGGGGCCACGGGTGGGCTGGAGTAGTCGCTCACGCCCCGTCCAGGCGCCCGAGCCGCTTCCTCAATCGCCAAATCTGCCCCTCTTCCCCTTGGGCCCCTGATAAAATGGGGGAGGTCCACACACCGAGGGGGTTGATCCGCATCTGGCGTTTCCATATAATTCCGGCTCCCCTGAATTGGAGGGGACACCTTTTGCCCCCATCGTCTAGTGGCCTAGGACACCTGGTTCTCAGCCAGGAAACCGGGGTTCGATTCCCCGTGGGGGTACTGGGAGCGCTCAGGGCGCTCCTCCGGAACCAGGCAAGAGGCCCGGATCCGGCGCAGTCAGGGGTCGCTTAGCTCAGTTGGTAGAGCACTACGCTCACATCGTAGGGGTCGCTGGTTCGAGTCCAGCAGCGACCATGCCCCGTAGGTCCAACGCTGCCCGAGTGCAGGTTGGGTCACGACCGAAAGCCTCTCCGGCAGTTGCCGGAGGGGCTTTCCGCGTTTCGGGGAGGCCTTGAACGGAAACGTCGGAGGAGGTGCCCTCCTCCGCTGTCGAAACTTCGCCACCCTCAAGAGGGCCTGTTCTTCTACAACGGCTCTTCAACCCACAGCGGCTCAGCCTCCCCTTGGCCACTTCCTTCAAGCGCCGGGTTTGTGCCACCCGGATTTCGGGCGTTGTATTCGGGTTGCTCATGGCCGGTGCAGCGGCGGCCCAGATGCCCGATCCGCCCCAGGTGGGGTCCGAGGTGCTCGGGGCCCGGCTCGTCGCAGTGGACCACACGGTGGCAGCAGCAGGCTTCGAAGAGGCACTCTCCGCGCTACGGGAGCTGAAGGCGCAGCATCCGGCCGAGGTGGAGGTACTGTGGCCATGGCAGCCGGCCCGGCGGGGCTGGCCGCCGGGATCACCCAGCGGGTGGAGCACTCCCGGGCGGTGCGACGGCACGTTGATCGGGTCATCGAGCTGAACGACCGGCACGACGTCGCCTACCACGTGCGGGCCCGCTGGCACTTCGAGGTGGCCACCCTGGGGTTCGTGGCCCGGGCCGCCCTTCGCCTGGTCTACGGCGGCATGCCCGACGCCTCGCCGGAAGAAGCGGAAGCCGACTTCGAGCGGGTTTCTACCGGTAGCGCTCGAACCAGGCCAGGATGTGGTCCACCTTGGTAATGAGCTGGCTGGGTCGCTCCGAGATGAAGTGGTAGGCGTCGGGCACTTCCACGTACATGGTCTCCACCCCCTGGAGCTTGAGGGCGTGGTAGAGCTGCTTGGCCTCCCAGGTGGGCGTCCGCAGGTCCAACTCGCCCAGGATCACCAGGGTGGGGGTCTCCACGTTCCCCACCAGCGAGATGGGTGAGACCTCCCAGTAGTCCATGGGGTTTTCCCACGGCTGGCCCGGATAGCGGTAGTCGCTGTAGCCGTAATAGTTGTCGGCGGCCAGCGTCTTGCTGATCCAGTTCATGACGGGTTTCTGAACCGCCGCGGCCCGGAACCGGTCGGTCTGACCCACGATCCAGGCCGTGGAGGTGCCGCCGGCGCTGCCCCCGGTAACGTAGAGGCTGTCTCCCGAGACCACGCC
>SKVI01000027.1 GCA_007129525.1 Gemmatimonadota bacterium
CCCCAGGGACACCCCTTTCCGCCCTTCGCCACCACCGCGGCGGCCGCGCATGTGGGAAGACCGCGGTACTCCGCCTGTTGGGCCGCCACGTGTGAGCCGCCGGCGCAGAGGAGACGGGCCACCTGGTGGTTCGCCTCGCCGGCCTCGACCCCGAGATAGTCCGCCACCGCCTCCACCTCGGCCTCCCCCATGGAGGTGCAGGCCGCCGGCTGGAGTCGTCCCTCTACCAGCGCCTCGGCGAAGGCCCGGCAACCCGGCTCCCCACAGGCCCCGCAGTTGGTGCCCGGGAGCATGGCCGCCACCTCGTCGAGTCGGGGGTCCTCCCAGACCCAGAAGGCTCGGTGAGCCACCGCGATGAGCGTGGCGAAGACGATGCCGATTCCTCCCAGGATCGCGGCGGCTCCAAGGACGGCTCCAATCTCCATGGCCCGTTCCCCGTCACCCTTCGGCGTGGTCGAGGTCGGCCCGGCTCAGGAGCCATGCCGCCAGACGCTCAGCCGGATCCGGAGCGGCCGGGGCCGAGCCTTCGCCTGGGTCCCGGCGATCACCCGGCGTTCCCTGCTCCGCTCTGGCCGAAGGCGGATCCGCCCCTCCCGGCACCCCCCCCGCCTCCTGTCGGCGAACCCAGCGCTCCAGGATCCGGAGATCCGCCATCTGTTGCCTCGGGCTGATTCCACCGATCCACATCCGGGGGGGAGCCTCCGGTAGCTCGTGCACCTCCAGTGTCCCCCCCGTCAACGGGTCCGCGTCGGGGTCGTGGACGAAGCGAGCCGCTCCCTCGGGGACCAACGCCGCCACCCCCGGTCCCGAGAAGGAGACCAGCCGCTCGAGAGCCTCCGGGTCACCGGCCTGAGCCACGAGAATGTCGGGCGCGATGAGTCGGGCCAGGGGCGCCGGCGGACAGGGACCGCCGACGAGAAGCACGATCTTCTGGCCTCCGTCCAGGAACTCGGCCAGGCCAGCCACGGTGTCCAGATCCCGCCCCTCGACGCTCACCACGAGAGGGGGGGCCAGATCCCGCTCGAGGGAGCGCCAGTCCCGGAACGGAAGCCGTCCCAGAAGTCGCTCGTCCCGGGCAGTCGAGTAGCTGCCGCCCCGGAGGAGGGCGGCCGTGCGCACGGCTCCGTAGGCCCGGCCCCGTTCGGCAATGGCCTCCGCCACCGCGTCCCGAAGCCCGATCCCGGCATCCATCTCGACCACGTCCACCGGCGAGACCTCGGCCAGATTCCACTCCATGATGGAGACCGCCTCCTCGAGGCGCTCCAGGTGAAGCGGGTCCACCTGCTTGGCGGGATCCAGGAGGGCGGTGAACTGCACCGGGTCGAGGGGGCCCAGGGAGAGCCCACCCAACTCCTGTGCCACGCGGGCAACCCGACCATTTCCGGTAGATTGGAGGGTCCGCAGCACAGCCCTCGCCTCTTCGACGGCGGAGGAGAGTGCGGAGGTGTACTCCTCTCCGGCAGGTGCAAGGAGCCGCTGGACGACGGCCCATCGTTCGTCATCGGGGCGGGAGCGATCAGACGGCATGGCGGTCCAGCTCCTCGTTCAGGCGGGTGATCCGTTGGTCCACGGTTCGCCGAGGCGCTTGACTGATCTCCTCGTACCGTGGTCGGGTCGGGTCGCGAAAGAAGACCCCGAGTCGCACCTTGTTCTGGTCCTCCGCCAGGCTGCGGGCCCGGTCCAGGTCACCGGGATCGTGAAGCGTGCGTGTCGGATAGATCGTCTCCAGCGAGGCGACGTTCACTCCGTCGTCGTGGACCAGTAGTTCCGTACTCGCCGGATCCTTCAGCAGCCCCTCATAGAGGTGAGGGGTGAACTCGGGGCACCGCTGCAGGATCCGGACGAAGGCGAAGCCCGGGTGCCGGTAGGCCGCATGGAGGGTGGCGCCCAGATGGGCCGGGATCCACTCGGCGGTCTGGGCGACGAAGGATGCGTTCGTGACGCCCAGCGACACGCTCAGCGGGTTCAGACTGGGGAGGATGCTCCCCCTGGGGTGCGTGTTGCTCCGATGTCCCTCGGGGGTCGTCGGGGACGTCTGGTTCTTGGTGAGCCCGTAGATGGCGTTGTCGAGGAGGAGCGCCGTCATGTCCACGTTGTACCGCAGGGCGTGAATCCAGTGGCCTGCGCCGATGGAACAGCAGTCGCCGTCGCCCATGACCACGAAGACGTCCAGCTCGGGACGACTCAGCTTCACCCCGGTGGCCACCGGGAGGGCACGCCCATGCAGCCCATGAAACCCGTAGGTCTTCATGTAATGGGGAAACCGGCTGGAGCACCCGATCCCCGAGACGAAGACCGTCTTTTCCGGAGCGAGCTGCTCGGTCCGAAGCAGCCGCTGGGCCGCCGCCAGCACCGCGTGGTCTCCACAGCCCGAACACCAACGGGCCAGGGCACCTTCGTAGTCCTCGATCCCGAATTCGCGCTCCTCGTCCAGAACTCCGGCGAAGAGGGGGCAGGCAACATGGCTCATGCTTCTTCTCCCTTGTCCAGACGCCCGCCGATCCCGTTCAGGATGTCAGCGGGGCGGAGGGGTTCGCCGTAGACCCGGGTCCAGCAATCCACGTCCACGAGGGTCTGAGCCCGGAGGAGCCAGGCCAGCTGCCCTCGGCGGCGATTCTCC
>SKVI01000225.1 GCA_007129525.1 Gemmatimonadota bacterium
CGTCACTCCTCGCTCGCCGTAGCACTGCGGCTACGCCTCGTCGTCGTTCCTACTCCGGCACTCGCAAGACCCCCGCGCGCGGCCGCACCCCACTTTCCGATCAGACTGCTACTTCCTGGACTTGAACGGGTGCCGGATCCCGGACCAGGCGCCCCCCATGGCGCTGCCGGCCAGCGTGGCGGACGATCCGGTGCGGGACATGGTGGAGACCCACCGCTTCCGCGGAATCCGGCCGACGAACACCACCGGCTCGTGCCGGAAGGTGGTGAGCGAGGAGAAGCTGGACCGGTTCCGGGAGGGGTTGGATCCGCCGGAGTGAGCGGCTGGAGCCGGCGGAGGGAGCGGCACGAGCCTGGGGTCCCACGGGAGCCATCGGCCGGGCTGAGCACGGCCGGGGCTCTTCAGCCCGTGAGGCTCGATCCTTGAACGGTGGTTTCTGGTGCGACGCCGCTGGCTTCATCGTCCCGGATCCCTCAGGGGTCGGACGAAACAACGCAGCTTTGGCCCGGACGAAACCCAGATCAGTTCCGTCGTGACCAGTCGACGTACATAGCGTCCAGACGAGTCCCGCTGGCCGGTGCCGGCCAGTCGCTGAGGGAGCCCGACCGGTCGCTGAGGGAACCCCCCCTCAGAAGTTCTTCCGGCTGAAACTCCGCATGCCCAGCGCCAGGGGGGCGGCCAGCCAGGCGGCCAGGGCGCCGATGGTCACGGCCTGCCCGACTCCGCTTCCGAAGAACTGCTTGAACACCGCGCCGGTGAAGCCCATGAGGGCCGAGATGTCAAAGTTGAGCAGGAGGAGGATCCGACCCAGGTCCACCGGGTTCAGGAGCGACAGGGCGATGACCGGCTTCTCCATGGGGTAATCGCCCAGGGTGTAGATGGCCAGCAGTACCAGCCCGTTGAAGACCACGGTAAAGAAGACCCAGATCCCCAGGCTGAAGCCCAGCCCCTTGATCCGGTCCTCGGTGGCCAGCGCCACCACGAAGGCCAGCGACGCGAAGATGAGGGTCAGCCCGATCCCCGTTCCCAACAGCATGAGGATGGGCGCCCATCCGCTCTCGGCCATTCCCCCGTGGGCCCAGAAGGGAAGCCCGACCCCCAGGGCGAAGGCCAGCGAGAGGGGCACGGCCAATCCGACGAAGAGCCCGCCGAAGAGGCTCCGTCGGCGCACCGGCTGCGAGAGCAGCAGCTCGGTGAATTCTCGGGAGCTGTACAGGTACATGGTCCCCAACACCACCGCCACCAGGGGCACGGCGATGAGCACCACGTTCATGAGGCTCAAGATGACCCGCTCCCCGGAGCCGCCGAAGCGGAAGAGGGCATCGGTCATGAGGAGGAAGAAGATCCCGTAGACCAGGATCCACCGGCTCCGCAGCACGTCCTGGAGCTGGTACTTGGCGATCTTGAGCGAATTCATGCCACTACCCTCGCGGTCATGCGGCGGGCGATGGCCCGCTCCAGGTTCATCTCGCCGGAGTCGCCCACCAGGTCGGCCACCGACTCCTCGAAGTGGATCCGGCCGTCCAGGAGGTAGACAACCGTGTCGGCCAGTTCCTCCACCTCGCTCATGACGTGCGAGGTCAGGACGATGGTCCGCCCCGCCTCCTTCTCCTTCAGGATGCGGTCCTTCAGCACACTGCTGGAGACCGGGTCGAGCCCGGCGGTGGGTTCGTCCAGGAAGAGGATGTCGGGTCGGAAGAGGAATGCCAGCACCGCGCTCACCTTCTGCCGGTTCCCCCCCGACAGGGTCCGGAACGGCTTGTCCAGTTCGCCCTCCACCCGGAGGTCGGCCACCAGGGACTCGTCGGCGTTGCTGGGGTTGCCCCGGAGGTCCCGGATCATCTGGATGATCTCCCGGGCCGTCAGGTTCTCGGGGTAGCGGGCGATCTGGGGCATGTAACCGATGCGGCGCCGGTACTCGGGCCCGCCGTTCACCGTCTCGCCGTCCACCACGATGCTCCCGGACTCGGGCTTCACCAGCCCCAGAATGCTCTTCACCAGGGTGGTCTTGCCCGCCCCGTTGGGACCCAGGATGGCGGTGCAGCGCCCCCGGGCCAGGTCCAGGTCCAGCTCCTCCAGGACCTCGAGGCGGCCGTACCGCTTCGAGAGCTTCTCGATCTGAATCATGACCATGGTTCCTCCACCGGCACTTCGCGCATGAGGGGGTTCTCGTCCACCAGCGTCTCGGGGGTCAGCACCGGCAGCACCCGCTCAGCCACCTCCAGGATGTCCACGAAGAAGCTCCGCAGGAGGATGAGGGCCACGGGCTTCCGCTCCACGATGAAGGAGAAGAGCCGCACTGGACGGTAGGGAAGGTCGCCCATCCCGTCGCCGTCGAGGTCGTAGCCCCGGTACTGACTCCAGTAGTTGGCGTCAAAGGTGTTGGGGTTCTGGCGGGAGTTGGTGGTGACGTCAAAGGTGTTCTCGACGAAGTTGTTGGCGGCGAACAGGTTGTCCTGGCTGCTGGCCATGATCTTCACCGCCCACCCGTTCTGCTCGATCTGGTTCATCCGGAAGGTGAGCCGGTCGCTGCCGTCGGAGTGGATGGCGATGGTGTTGCCCCGGAAGAGGTTCTCCTCGATCCGGGAGTCCTGGACCTCCTTGAGGAGGAGCCCGTA
>SKVI01000048.1 GCA_007129525.1 Gemmatimonadota bacterium
CTCTGAAGACCATCGTGGAGGGCGTACCGGGAGGGCTGCTGGTGCGACGGGACGGCCGACTGGAGGGGGCCGGCCCGGGGCGAAGGGAGTTCCGTCGCCAGGTGGACTTCGGTCCCGAGCCCCAGGAGGGTCCCATGGCGGGCCGGCTCGGCGGCCGGCGCTCGGTGGCCCCCTACACCTGGGGCGACCTGGCCACCGCCTGGCGGACCACCGGCGTGGGTCACGTCACCTGCTACATGCCCACGCCCCGCTGGCAGGTGAGGCTGATGCCGGTGGCGCTTCCCCTGCTCCGGGCCGTCCTGTCCGTGGGCCCCCTTCGACGGTTGGCGAGTCGGGCTGTGGGCAGGGGCCCGGGCGGACCTTCCCCCGAACTCCGCAAGACGGGGCGGACCCGGGTCTGGGGCCGGATGGAGGATGACGAGGGGCGGTGGTCCGAGGTGGTCCTGGAGCTTCCCGAGGGCTACCGCTTCACCGCTGTGGCCGGGGTGCGGGCGCTGGAGGAGGTGCTGGGCCGCCCGGAGCTCCGGGGCGCCGTCACGCCGGCGGGCGCCTTCGGCCATGGGTGGGTGGTGGCGCTACCGGAGCTGGAGGTGGTGGAGACACGCGGCTCCGACGGCTGAGGGCCCCTGGCCCCGGGCACCGCTCCGGGTCATCTTCCGCCCATGGACATCAGCGAAGCGCAGCGGCGGGTAGACGAGTGGATCTCCCAGTTCGAGGAGGGCTACTGGCCCCCGCTGGTGAACCTGGCCCGCCTCATCGAGGAGGTGGGCGAGCTCTCCCGGGAGCTGAACCACCGTTACGGCGCCAAGACCCGAAAGCCAGACGAGCCGGAAGGGGACCTGGCGCTGGAGATGGCCGATATCCTCTTCGTGCTCCTGGCGCTGGCCAACGAGCAGGGCGTGGAGCTGGATCGGGCCCTGGAGCAGACGCTGGAGAAGTACCGCGTCCGGGACTCGGATCGGTGGACCCGGAAGGAGGGCGAGGAGGCCGCCCCGCGCGACTGAACGCCTACCGCGGCAGCCGCGCCAACGCCTCCACCACCGCATCCATCTCGGCCTCGGTATTGAAGAAGTGGGGTGAGATCCGGACGTATCCGGGACGGTGGTCCACGATGATGTCCTCCTCTGCCAGCGCGTCCACCGTTTCGGTCGGCTGCGGATGTTCCACCATGAGGATGGCGGTGCGGTGATCCGGCTCCTCGGCCATCCGCAGGGTGAAGCCCTCCCCCTGGAGCCCCTCCTCCAGTCTCCGGACAAGAAGTTTGTTGCGGGCCTCGATGGTGGCCATCCCCACCCGGTCGATGATGGCTTGTCCGCCCAGGGCGGTATGCACGGTGGGTAGCGCCGGGGTGCCCATCTCGAAACGACGGGCGTCGTCCCGGAAGGCGAACCCGGTGGGGTCGAAGTCGAAGGGATTCCGGGTGGCGAACCACGAGGTGATCCGGGGCTCCAGCCGCCGCGCCAACTCGCGCCGGACGTAGAGGTAGGCCAGCCCCGGCCCCCCGCAGAGCCACTTGAGGGGCCCCGTGGTATAGATGTCCACCCCGCTGGCTCGGACATCCACCTCCACCTGGCCCGCCCCCTGGTAGCCGTCGATGAGGGAAAGGGCGCCCGCGTCCCGGGCGATGTGGGCCAGGCGGCCGATGTCCTGCCGGAAGCCCGTGGTGAAGAAGACGTGGGAGGTGGCCAGGAAGGCGGTCCGCTCGTCCACCACCTCGGCGAACTGCTCCGGGTCGACCCCCACACCGTCGCGGCTGGGCAGAACCACCAGGTCCACCTGGGGCTTCACCGCGAACTGGTAGGGCAGGGTGGGGAAGTCCAGCTCGGTGGTGACCACCCGGGGCCGCACGCTCCAGTCCACCGACTCGGCCACCGACGAGAGGGCCACCGAGGTGGAGGGAGAGAGGGCCACTTCGCCGCCCTCGGCCCCCAGGAACCGCTCGACAGCGCCCCGGAGCTCGTCCAGCCGCCCCAGCCAGTGCTCGTACCAGGCCGACGCACCCATCTCGTGCCAGAGCTGGAGGAAGGAGTCCAGCCGTTCCTCGGCCTCCAGGGACAGGGGACCCAGGGAGCAGGAGTTCAGGTAGATCCGGCGTTGGAGGATTGGGAAGCGGCGACGAAGGTCCTGCAAGCGGACCGGAGAGAGGGTGGGGGCGCCCTCGCCGGGATCAGGTGTGGGTGGGCGTGACGGGGACATGGGACGGATTCCAAGGAGGGAGGCGAGGAGCCGGTTGTGCTTGCCCCGGAACCCCACATGGCGACGGGTTGTTTCGTTCGGTTACGGCTGTCCCGGCGGCGATGGGCGAGGCGATCTGTCGACCTGGCGGTGCGTTTGACGTATGCTTCGGGCGCACATGCGCCTATCGTCGCTGGACCTCAAGCTGATCCGGGACCTTCGGGGGATGCTGGGCCAGGGCATCACCATCGCCCTGGTGGTAGCCGCCGGGATCGCCGGGTACATCGCCCTGGCCTCCACCTACGACTCGCTCGTGGATTCCCGGGATCTGTACTACGACCGGTACCGCTTCGGCGACGCCTTCGTCATGCTGGAGCGGGCGCCGGAGGGCCTCGCTCGCCGCCTGGAGGAGGTGCCGGGGGTGGCTCGGGCCTACACGC
>SKVI01000351.1 GCA_007129525.1 Gemmatimonadota bacterium
AGGGAGGAGGGGCCCGACGGGTCACCGGTCACGACGTGGCGGCCCGGGCCGGGGTCTCGCAGTCCACCGTCTCGCTGGTGCTCAGTGGCAACCCCCGGGCGCGGATTGCCGACGCCACCCGGGAGCGGGTGCTGGAGGTGGCCCGGGAGATGGGCTACCGGCCCAACCTGTTGGCTCGCGGGCTGGTGCAGCGCCGATCCTACGCCCTGGGCGTGGTGGTGCCCGACCTTGACAACCCCTTTTTCACGGAGGTCGTGAGTGGAGCCCAGCGAGTGGCGGCGGAGGCCGGATACGGCATCCTCCTGGCCGACGCCCGGGAGATTCCGGCAGGGGAGCACCTCATGCGACTGAGGGAACGGCAGGTGGACGGGGTGATCCTGGCGGGTCTGGCGGTGGAGACTCTCCCGGAGGAGGCGCTGAGCGGCGCCAACGTGGTGGTGGTGGATGAGCCGCCGGACCGGTACCCGGGGATCACCAGCGACGCCCTGGGGGCCGGGCGGGTCGCCGCCGGGCACCTCCTGGAGTTGGGACACCGGGAGATGGCCTACCTGGGCCCCGCCTCCCCGGCCCACACCTTTCGCATGCGGGAGCGGGGGTTCGTGGCCCGGCTCCGGGAGGCCGGGCTCCAGCTCTCCTCCCCCTGCCTGCGCAGGACGCCGGCCTCGGTGGCGGGGGGGGAGGCGGCCATGCGCGCTCTCCTGGCCTCGGGACAGGAGGTTACCGGGGTGGGGTGCGCCAACGACCTGGTGGCACTGGGCGCGCTGAAGGCGTGTGCCGCCGCCGGAGTCGCGGTGCCGCATGGGATCTCCATCGTGGGCTGTGACGACATCGAGATGGCCCGATACGTGACCCCCGAGCTCACCACCGTCCGGGTGCCGGCCCGCGGTCTGGGGGCCCGGGCGGCCCGCCTCCTGGTACTCACCCTGGACGACGCCGACACCTCGACCCTGGTGGGACGGCCCCTGGGAGTGGAGCTCATTGTCCGGGGCACCACTGCCCCGCCTCATTCATCGGGAGGGTCCGCATGACCCCGAGCACCTCGAACCACACCACCATCCTGGCTACCGGGAGTCACGTGCCGGACCGGGTCGTGACCAACGCCGAGCTCTCCCGGAGTCTGGGGGAGGACATCGACGAGTTCGTCTCACAGACGCTGGGGATCCGGGAGCGCCGCTGGTGCGCCCCCGACGAGTCGGCCGCCGACCTGGCCGAGGCCGCTGCCCAGCGGGCCCTGGAGGCGGCGGGGATGGGCCCGGACGACGTGGACCTGCTGGTGGTGTCCACCGACACCCCCGAGTATGTCTCGCCGGCCACCGCTTCGGTGCTCCACGGACGACTGGGGCTGCCCTACACCACCGGCGCCTTTGATCTGAACGCCGCCTGCGCCGGCTTCGTCACCGCGCTGGACCTGGCCTCCAAGTACCTGGCCGCCGACTCTCGCCTCCGCCGGATCCTGGTGGTGGCGGTCTACGCCATGACCAAGTACGTGGATCCCACCGACAAGAAGACGGTGACCATTTTCGCCGACGGGGCCGGGGCGGTGGTGGTGGGCCGGAGCGCCGAACCCGGGGTGCTCACCTCAGAGCTCCGGGCCGACGGCTCCCTGGCCGATGGCCTGGGGGTCTTCGCCGGCGGCACCGCGGAGCCCATTACCGAGGAGGTTCTCCGGGAGGGCTACCGGAATCGCCTCCACTTCGTGAAGAAGTACCCCCCGGAGGTGAACCTGGAGGGCTGGCCCCGGGTCGTCCGGGAACTGCTGGACGGGATCGACCGGGAGGTGGACGAGGTGGATCACTGGTTCTGGACCCAGGTGAATCTCTCCACCATCCGGGAGGTGATGGCCACGCTGGGTGAGCCCATGGAAAAGGCCCACACCATCATGCACAAGTGGGGCTACACCGGCTCGGCCTGCCTCCCCATGGCGCTGGACGACGCGGTGGACGGCGGCCGGCTCAGCCCCGGAGACCTGGTGGTCTTCACCGGTTCCGGCGCAGGGCTGGCCATGGGATCGCTGGCCATGATCTGGAATCCCCGGGAGGTGGAGTGATGACGGAGTCGGACGTCCAACAGGCCCGGTCCCGCAGCATTCCCGGCATCGGGTACTGGACCGCAAAGGCCGCCTTCCTGCACCCGGATCGCACGGCGTTGGTGACCCCCGAGGGCCGTCGCAGCTACCGGCAGATGGAGAAAGGAGTGGCCCGGGCCGCCGCAGTGCTCCGGGATCGGGGCATCGGGGCCGGAGACCGCTTCGGGATCCTCATGTGGAACGACGCCCGCTTCCTGGACCTCCTCTTTGCCGCCGGACGGGTGGGCGCCATCGCGGTGCCACTCAACTGGCGGCTCACCCCGGTGGAGCTGGCCTACCAGGTGGACGATGCCGGGGTGGAGCTCCTCCTGGCTGGCCCGGAGCAGGCCGAGGCGGCCCGGGAGCTGGAGGACTCCACCGGTTGTCCGGTGGTGGCGGTGCCGGAGGAGTACGAGGCCATCGCCGACGCTGCCGTGGCAGGCGGTTCGCCGGCCGGACCCTCGGCGGCGGGCCCCTCGCCGGCCGGTTCGCAGAAGGCCGGCTTCCGCCCTCCACCCATGTCGGCCC